>JBIIND010000337.1:0-2758 GCA_044337665.1 Cyanobium sp. | reverse complement strand
GCCGCGGCAGCTCCGGCGGCCGCGCTGGCCGTGCGGCTGGCGCGGGTGCGGCGGGGCGTGGAGCTGGCCATGGCGGGAAGGGAACGGGGGGTCTCGGGTCGACGTCCGGGGCGGGGCCCGGGGGCGCTCCGGGGGGAGGAGCGGAGGGGGCCTAGCCGTCCGGCTCCCAGAAGTCGATGATTCCGCCGATCGTGAGATCGGTGTGGACCTCGGGGTTGCCGCAGGCGAAGCGGGCGGCGGATCCGCTGGCGGTGAACACCCAGTTGCCGACGGAAGCGCCGACCGGATCGACGGCCACCGCCAGCTTCCCCTTCGGATTGCGCAGGATGCGCAGGTTCCAGTGCTCAAGGCCGGAGACCCGGTGGGTGCAGACCAGGGAACCGGTGACCTGGTGGATCTCCATCACTTCGCGCCTCCGGCCGGAGCGCTGCTGGCGGCCTTGCCGGCATCCGGATCCCAGTGGTCGATGATGCCGACGATCGTCAGGTCACTGGGATAGGACTTGCTGCCGGCCGCCTCCCGCGCGGCCGAGCTGCCCACGCAGATCACCCAGTCGCCGGGCTTGCTGCCCACGGCGTCGACCGCCACCTTCTGGGTGCTGCCATCAAGCACCACCTGCAGGTGCTTGTGCTCGAAATCGGGGATGCGATTGGTGGAGACCAGCGGCTTCACCACCTTGCAGATGATCATCTCAGTGGCCCCCTCCAGACTCCAACACAATCGTGGAGGCGATCGTCTCAGCCGGCGTATGGCGGCCGGTCTCCCGCACGGTGAGCAACACGTGCAGCAGGCCCTGGCGGAGCAGATCGTCATAGCGATCCTTGAGGGCTCGCACCACCCGCTCGCCGTTGCGGATCGCCCGCTCCCGCGCACCTGGCACCTCACCGTTGTAGTCGAAACGCACCACCACCGGCACAGGCAGGCCGCGGGAGACATTCAGACCCCGAAAGATCTTCACCCCCACATCCAGGTCGGGAGCCCCCTCCTCGACCGTGTCCATGTAGGCGAAGTAGGTGAGGTTGCGCAGGTGGATCTCCTTGAAGCCGATGCCCACGCCGATGAAGCGCTCGGCATGGCGTAGTGGCCGCCGTGCCCCTGGCGGACGTAATCGATCTGGGAGATGTTGTGCTCCAGGAGCCGGGCGATCAGGCGCACCATGCCGGGATCGGGGCTGGCGGCGGCGGCCTCCTCCACCATCGCCTGGATGCGGGCACGGCCCTCTGCAACCCCAAGGCCCCGGGTGGCGTCGTAGACATCGCGCGCATCAAGCCAGCGCTCCAGATTCGTGCTGCCATCCAGGCCGGGCACGTGCACGCGGATCGCGTCGGTGTCGGTGTCGATCCCCATCAGCAGCAGGTCCACGGAGGCGCCACAGCAGAAGCTGTTCTCCACCGCCGTCTGGAAATCGCCCAGCCGCTGCTGGCCGCAGCGGGCGGCGAGGGCGTCGTCGCTGCCGTGGGCGGCGCAACCCTCGTGGCTGGGGTCGAGGGAGCTGAAGTGGTACAGCACCACCTTCAGGTAGCGGGTATCGGCATGGGCCGGGTTGGGAACGCCCTCCCGGTAACGGCGGTGCTCGGTCTTCACCCAGCGGTTGACCGTGTTCTCCACATCAAACAGGGCGCCGGCGTGGGGCCGCCGTCGCACCGCACTGAAGGGCAGGCGCAGGGCGTAGGCGATGGCGTGGGCCAGACGGCCGTCGGCGCAGGGGGTGATGTCCAGCAGGTGGAAGCCACAGGCCAGCAGGAACTCTTCAAATTGCCGGGCTTTGGCGCTGCCGGGTCCGCCGGCGAGGGGATCCTCCCGGAAGAAGCGGTCACTGGTCTGCTCGTAGGCCTGGAACACGCACCAGGCAAAGAGGGTGCGCATGTCGAGCTGGGTGACCCAGGCGGTCTCCAGGATCGGCAGCGGCAGCTCGGTCCCCAGTTCCGCCTGGGCCAGCCGCTGGGCCTGGGCGATGAAGTCCTCCTCATGCTGGAGGGAGGACAAACGGCGCAGCACCGGCACGATGCGATCGAAGCTGCCCTTCACCCGCTCGTCGTAGGCGCGCAGGGTCTCGTTGGCCGTGCCGTCGGTGAGGGGATGGGGTGCGCCCGCAGCGGCCACGCGCACACCCTCGACGCGGCGGGTTTCCGGTCGGAGGACTTCCTGTCGCAGAGCCTCGGGTTGGGGGCGCATGCGACCGGTGGGCCGAGGTGCCGCCGCCCCCGGAGTGGGGGCGGGGCGGCGGCGGGGCCGGGGCTCGACGGCGGGCCCGGGCGGTTCCGGCCGCCCTTCGGCCATCCCCTCACTCCCCGGGCGGCGGCGCGGCGCCGTGGGGGCCAGGGGAGGGCTGGGCAGGGAGGGGCGTCGGGGCATCAGGCCCGGGCTCCGCCGGAGAGGGTGATCAGCGACCCGGCCGACGTGTTGCCGCTGGAGCCGGTGATGCGGCTCACGGGTTCGGGCACGGCGTCGTTGCGCTTGGGCTGGGCGGCCGGCATGGCGGTCATCGGTCCGGGACGGCTGGGATTGCGGCGGCGGGCGGAGACCCCTTCCGTTCCGGTGACCCGCTCGCCCCGATCCCAGTCGTCGCCGGTGATCTTCTGGCCGGAGGAGTTGCCCTCCCCGGTGACGCGGGAGACCGGACGTGCGTCCTCTTCGGCAATCACCGGCGCCGGCGCGATCGGGCCGCGGGCACGGTGCGGGCCGCGATGGTCGAAGCGGAATTCCTCGGTGCCGGTGACCTTGCCACCGGCCATGTCAAAAGGGCCGGTAATCCTGC
>JBIIND010000336.1:0-2759 GCA_044337665.1 Cyanobium sp. | reverse complement strand
CTGCGAACGCATCCCCAACTACCGGCTGCGCGCCTGCCACCAGCGCAATGCCCACCTGCTCACCGCAAGCCGGCGGCTGCGCTTGTCAGACATCCCAGGTTGCTTCGCCTACATCCTCTGGGATGATGCGGGCGATCGGCTGGTGACACTGGCGCAGGCGGGGAGCTGAGCTCCTGAATCACGGGGCTTCCCTCACCCCTCCCGCAGGCGCACATACAAATGCGCCCCCTGGCTACCGGGCACCGTTTTGAGGTTCAGGTCGCTCTGGGCCCGCACCAGGTCGCTGAGCTTCTTGAAGCCGAAATTGCGGGGGTCGAAGGAGGGGTCGTACTTCAGCAGCCAGGTGCCCACCTGCCCCAGCGGCGCCCAGCCATCCTCCTGGTCCACCGCCGCAATCGCCGAGCGCAGGGCCGGCCCCAGTTGCTTGAGGGTGGCCACGGGGGCTTCCCCCCCTGGGCCGGTCTCCGCTGCCCCCGGGACCGCCGCCGCCGCACCTGCCGCCTCGGTTCGCTTGAGGATCTCCGTGTAGATGAATTTGTCGCAGGCGGCCACGAACGGCTTGGGCGTCTTGCGCTCCCCGAAGCCGTACACGGCCAGGCCCGCCTCCCGCAACCGGGTGGCCAGCCGCGTGAAGTCGCTGTCCGACGACACCAGGCAGAAGCCATCCTGCCGCCCGCCATGCAGCAGGTCCATGGCGTCGATGATCAGGGCTGAATCGGTGGCGTTCTTGCCGCTGGTGTAGCTGAACTGCTGCACCGGCTGGATCGCATGCACGTGCAGCACGTCCTTCCAGCGGCCCAGCTGGGGGGTGGTCCAATCGCCGTAGGCCCGTTTCACCGTGGCCGTGCCATAGCTGGCCACCTCCGCCAGCAGTTCGCCGATCACCCCGGGCTGGGCGTTGTCGGCGTCGATCAACACGGCCAGGCGGTCGCTGTCGGGGGAGGCCATGGGCGGGCGCCTTGGGGGATCGCTCCATCCTGCGCCGGCCCAAGCCCGGCTCCCCGGGCGCCCTCAGCCGGGTTTGGGCAGGGCCGGTGGTGGCGGAGGAGGAGGGGGGGCAGACGGCGGTGTTCGTGTCAGAGGGCGGGGGGCCGGCGTGGCAAACAACCGCCCCAACACCCCCAGTCCCTTCGCCCGCGCCGCCTCCGCCTGGGCGCTCACCAAGGCGATCGGCACGGGGCGCGTGCGCTGGCCGGCCATGATGCCACCGCCACCGGGATGCGCGCCAGGCTTTCCGCCAGCTCCGGTCGCTCCAGCTCAACGACGAAGCTCTCCAGATCCGGGCGGTAGAGCTGCACCAGCAGCTCATCCACGAGCCCAAGCCGCACCCACTCCCG
The DNA here is from genome assembly GCA_044337665.1 of Cyanobium sp. Classification (GTDB taxonomy): domain Bacteria; phylum Cyanobacteriota; class Cyanobacteriia; order PCC-6307; family Cyanobiaceae; genus Cyanobium. The sequence goes on along the minus strand of JBIIND010000336.1, from coordinate 1,422 downwards.
CCAATTCTGAATTTGCCGCTTGTAGGCGAAGTCGTGGTAATTGGGCGAGAGGGAAACCAGGGCGCCGGGATGCCTGGCCTTCAGCGCCGCGTGCAGACGGGTCATGAACGCCGTGATCCGCTCAGCACGCCACTTCAGCCAGAGCGGATCCTCGTGGTCGGCGGGCACTGGCCGGCGGGTCTCCCGCTGGTAGAGCGCCGTGGTGAAGGGGTCGTAGCCGAACTGGCTGGGCAGGCTCATGTGGTCATCGAACTGGATGCCGTCAGCGCCGCTGCGCTCCACGATCTCCTCAACCAGCTCCGTGATCAGCTGCTGCACCTCCGGCCGGAAGGGGTTAAGCCATACCACCTCACCGGCGGCGCTGATCGAGGTGAGGCTGCCGTCCCGGGCACGGCTCAGCCAGTCGGGATGGCGAGTGGCCAGCTCCATGCCGGGAAGCGCCATGAAACCGAACTCGAACCAGGGCACCACCAACAGGCCGCTGGCATGGGCTTCGGCCAGAAGCTCCGCGAGGGTGTCCTGCCCCTGCAGCCCCCGCGATGTGAAGGGCTGCAGCCCGCGCCGTTGGGTGACATCACTGGGGTACCAGGCGTAGCCACCGTTCCACACCACCGGGTAGAGGGTGTTGAAGTTCAGGCGCGCCAGCTCGGCCACCGCCGCGCCGTCAGTCCTCCGGCCAGGGGCGGGCGCGCAACCAGGCGACGCGGGCCTCGGCCTGACGTCGCTCGGCACCGGCGCGGGGCACCGCGAAGCCGGCGCAAGGAACCGAGCGGCGCACCCCGTCCGGGCAGTGGGTGTCCGCGAACGCCACATCCAGCCAGCGGGCGCCGCGCGTCACGCTTCCCTCCAACCGCGCCCGCCGCAGCGATCCCCCCTGCATCACCACTCCGTTCAGGTCGGCCCCCCGCAGGTCGGCTCCGCTCAGGTCGGTGTCCAGCAGCAGCGCCCCCACGCCGCTGTCGTCCTCCTGCTCCCCGACCCGCCTCCGGCGGCCCAGGTGACTGCCCCGCAGATCGGCCCCCACCAGGCGGGTGCCCTCCAGCCGGGCGGAGGCCAGATTCGCCCCCTCCAGCCGGGCCCCGTCCAGGCGGGAGCCGGTGAGCCGAGCTCGCCCAAGGTTGGCACCCGTGAACTCCGCCCCCCGGGCGTCGCTGCCGACCAGATCGGCGCTCTCCAGATCCGCCCCCCGCAACCGGGCCCGTTCCAGACGGGCGCCCCCCAGGCGGGCGCTTTCCAGATCATTGCCCTCCAGCTCAGCCTCGCGCAGATCCGCATGGCGCAGGTCCGCGGATTCCAGATCGGCGCCGATCAGGTGGGCGCCTCGCAGATCCGCCCCACGCAGATCCGCCTGCTCCAAATCCGTACCGAACAGCCGGGCGCCCCGCAGATCGGCGCCCCGCAGATCGGCGCCCCGCAGGTTGG
>JBIIND010000335.1:0-2760 GCA_044337665.1 Cyanobium sp. | reverse complement strand
CGGGGGATTGTTCCTGGCAGATTTCGATCGCCTCGCGTGCCGTCGCCACTGCCGCAGCGAGATGGCCGTCCTGGCGCAGGCGCTGGGCAAGGACCGTGCGCAATGTGGCGTGGGGGTCAACCACCAGGACCCGTTTGGGATGCCCTCCGGTTTCGGACGTTGTCGCCTGGGTCATGCGCCTGGGGAGGGAAGGGGAGACGGGAGGCGAGCCGATGAGGAATGGGCGCCACCATGCCACGTTCGGCAGGCCTGGGCTGCGTTGCGGACGGAAGCGTGTTGATACCCTAACGGAAATATTCCCGATGTCGCGCCGGCGCCGCTGCCTCTCCAACTGGCCCAAACCGCCGGCCTGGGCTGGGAGCCGCTGTCCATGGCAGCGCACAGGGCTCCGCAGGATTCGTCAGAATGGGCGCAGGGCTTTTCTCACCGTGCTCGAACACCCAGACGCCATCCGCCACTTCCAGTCGCTCTGCGATGCCTGCCAGGAGCTGGCGCACCGGCACCACGGCCCGAGTGAGCTCCGGCTCTACGCCGATGGCTACCTGCACGCCCTGCGCCGAACCGGGGTGCTCGACCACAACTCCCAGCGCAAGCTGGAAGATCTGATTGAACGTTGGATCCGGGATCCCTCCAGCTTCATCGGGCCTGACGGCAGCCTGCGAACCCTCTTTGAAAGCCGCCCCTACTGACGCTGCCCCTCAGGAGGCCAGGGCAACGGCCAACTTCTCGCGCAGCTCGCCACTGTTGTACATCTCAATAAGGATGTCAGAGCCGCCGATGAATTCGGCATTGACATACACCTGGGGAATCGTCGGCCAGTCAGAGTATTCCTTGATTCCCTGACGGATTTCCCCGTCGGAGAGCACATCAAAGGTTTCGAACGCCACCCCCAGGGAGTGGAGGATCTGCACCACGTTGTTGGAGAAGCCGCACTGGGGCATCAGCTTGCTGCCCTTCATGAACACGAACACCGGGCTGGCGGTGATCAGGGCTTTGATGCGTTGCTCGGTGTGGGAGTCCATTCGGTTGGGCGGAACGGGGGATCAGGGGGTGGAGGTCTGGACGGCGAGGGCGTGGATGGCCTCGCTGGCCAGTTCGTTGCGCAGGGCGCCGTAGACGAGCTGGTGCTGGCGCACCCGGTTGAGACCGGCGAAGGCCTCGGACACCACCCGCACCTGCAGGTGGTCACCGCCACCGGTGAGATCCTCCACTTCCACGGTCGCACCGGGAAGGGCGTTGCGGATCGCCGCTTTGACCTGGTCTGGATTCACCATGGGGTCAGCGGGGCAGGGTCCTTCGGGTCTGGCCGGAAATCTAGGGGGTGGGAGGGAAGGGCGACGAAGTGGCTCAGTTGCTGATGGTGGGGGCGTTGTAGGGGGTGACGACGAAACCGATCTCCAGCAGCTGCTGATAGGCCTTACGGCCCACTTCCGTGGTGGGGGTCATGCTGCTCACCACATCCACCAGCAGGGGCACCGCCACCTCGGGCTGGCCCTGGCGGCGGAACAGGGCCGCCAGGCGCATGTTGGCATCGGCGAGCAGATCCAGCGTCTGACGCCCCTTGTCGTCCATTTCCCGGGGAATGCGGGCGTCAAGGCCGCGGAAGGCACCGCTGAGGCTCCGATAGAAGCCCAGCAGGCGGCGGGCCGCCTCGCGGGCCAGGTCGTATTGACGGCGAGCCTCCGCGAGATTGCCGGCGGCCACGGCGGCGTCCCCCCGCTGCAACAGGGTGCGCACGCTGTTCACATCGAAGGCGCCGCCGGCTGGGGCGGCGGGGGAGGCTTCGGCCTGGGCTCGGGCCGGGCCGGCGAGCAGGGGCGCGAGGGGCAGGGCCGTCAGGAGGGCCAGGGCCACCGTGCTGAGAAAGGCGGCGGGGGCTTGGGCCCGGCCCGCTGCGGGGAGCCTGGTCACGTCGTCGACGGGGGAAAGGGGGAATCTACGCAGGCAGTTGCGGGCGGCCCACTGCGCTGCGGGCCGCTTGCTCGGCCGACTGCATCGCCGCGGCAAGCTCCGCGGTGAACGCCTTCGCCGCCTCCCGGCCGCTGCCCCGGGCCACCAGGGGTTCGCCGAAGCAAAGGGCCGCACGGTCGCCCCGCCGCGGCAGCCCGTGGGAGTAGGCGATGCCCACCGGCACCACCGGCACCACCACCCCCTGTCCCGCTGCCAGCTGCGCGAGCCGGGCGAGACCCTGCTGCAGGCGGATCGGCTCATCATTGCGGCGGATCCGCCCCTCGGGAAAGACGACCAGTTGCTGGCCTTTGGCCAGCAGATCCACGGCGTAGCGCAGGCTGGCGGTGGCGGGCCGACCCTGATCCACCGGAAAGCAGCCGAGCCGGTGCAGGAACCACCCCTGCAGACCCTTCATCTCGTCGATCGTGACCATGAAGCGGCAATCCCGACCGGTCACGCGCCGCCCGGCGGCGTGGGGAAGGATCAGGGCGTCCCAGCGGGCCCTGTGGGTGGGGGCCAGCAGCACGGGCCCTGCCATCGGCAGGTGCTGGCGGTCGAACACGAGGATGCGGTTGAACCAGGTGGGGAGGACCAGGTCCTGGGTGGCCACCATCGCCAGGGGGGAGAGCCAGGGGCTGATCCCGTTGCAGAGGGTGCGTTCCCGCGCCAGGGCGAGGGTCTCGCGCCGCTCGGCCGGAACGCCGTCCGGGGCCTCGCGATCCCGGTTGATCTCCGTCGCCGGCGGTTCGCCCGTCGCCAACACTGCCGTTCCTTCAGGTCCCACAGGGCCAGACCCTAGGGGGAATCACC
>JBIIND010000028.1:0-10446 GCA_044337665.1 Cyanobium sp. | reverse complement strand
GCGGCGCAACGAGCACACCACCGATCGCTTCTTCTGGGGGGAAAAGGGCCTGTTCAGCGCCCAGTACGCGGAGGAGAACCACTTCCTGTTCCCCTCCCTGCGCACGATTGTCGACCGCATCGGGGAAGAGGTGCTGTTCGAGGGTCTGGAAGCCCTCGCCGCCGACGACTGGGAGGAGATGGAGGAGTACGAATACGCCTTCGTCTGACCCCTACGCCTTCGTCTGCCCCCCGGCCGGGTCGGGCTCAGTCGTCCGCGACGGCGGCCCGACCCCAACCGGCTTCCAGGAAGTCGCGCATCAACGGGAACAGGGCCGGATCAATGCCGTGCCCACCCGGGAAGTCCACGCGTTGCACCACGCCGCCCGCCGCCCGCAGACGCTGCTCCAGTTCCTCGCTGGCGGCGGGAGCCACCACCGGATCCTGGCGTCCATGGGTGAGCAGGATCGGGGTGCGGGGTGTGGGCTGCCAGTCGGGATGGGGGTAGCCGCTGCAGGCGATCAGGGCCGCCAGGGGCAGGTCTGCGGCGGCGTCCAGGGCCATCGCCGCCCCCTGGGAGAAGCCCAGCAGGGCGGTGCGTTCCAGCGGCACCGTGGCGGCCAGCGCCTGCAGTCGCCGCCGCAGGTCCTGGCGGACCTCGGGCAGCTGGGTCCAGTCAGGGGCTGGGCTGAGCCCGTACCACTGTCGGCCGCTGCCGGCGGGGTGCGCCTGGGGCGCCCGCAGGGCCACCAACGCCCAGTTCCAGCAGGTCGTCGGCGTCCGCTCCCCAACCGTGCAGCAGCACCAGACGGCGGCTGGCCCGGTCGGGACCCAGGCAGAGGGCGTCAGGCGCCTCACCGGCGTCGGCGGGATCGGAAGGGAACGGGCTCACAGGGGGCAACGCCAACGGCGGGATCAAAGGAGGGGCGGGAGCTGACGACGGGGCGGCGGCCGCTGCGTAGGTTGGCCCTTGCATCCCCCACTCTGCCGCCATGGCCCCGACGGCTCTGCTGAGCGTGTCCGAAAAGAGGGGGCTGGTGCCCCTGGCGGAGGGCCTGCTCGGCCGCGGCTACCGCCTGCTCTCCAGCGGCGGCACGGCCGCGGCGCTGGCGGAGGCCGGCCTGCCTGTCACCCGCGTGGCCGAGCACACCGGCGCGCCGGAGATCCTCGGTGGCCGGGTCAAGACCCTGCACCCGCGCATCCATGGGGGCATCCTGGCCCGCCGTGACGATCCCGCCCACCAGGCCGAGCTGGAGGCCCAGGGGATTGACCCGATCGACGTGGTGGTGGTGAACCTTTACCCCTTCGTGCGCACCGTCGCCGATCCGGCGGTGGGCTGGGAGACGGCGGTGGAGACGATCGACATCGGGGGACCGGCGATGGTTCGCGCCGCCGCCAAGAACCACGCCGACGTGGCGGTGCTCACCGATCCGGACCAGTACGAAGGCTTCCTCGCCGCCCTGGCCGCCGACGCGGTCGACCTCGAGCTGCGCCGGCGGCTGGCCCTGGCCGCCTTCCGCCACACCGCCAGCTACGACACGGCGATCGCCGCCTGGCTGGGGAGCCGGCTCGGCGAGGGTGCCGCAGAGGCCGGCTCCGCCGAGGCGGACGCGGCTCCCCTGCAGCTCAGCCTGAGCGCCCTCCACAGCCTGCGCTACGGCGAGAACCCTCACCAGAGCGCGATCTGGTACGGCCACGAGGGGGTGGGCTGGAGCGCCGCCGCCCAGCTCCAGGGCAAGGAGCTCAGTTACAACAACCTGCTCGATCTCGAGGCGGCCCTCGCCACGGTGCGCGAATTCGGCTACGGGGCGGGCGCCGAACCCGCCGCCGTGGTGATCAAGCACACCAACCCATGCGGCGTGGCCACCGGTCGCGATGGCCCCGAAGCCCTGCAGCGCGCCCTGGATGCCGACCGGGTTTCGGCCTTCGGGGGCATCGTCGCCCTCAACGCTCCGGTGGAAGCGGCCGCGGCCGAGCAGCTGATCAGCCTCTTTCTCGAATGCGTGGTGGCGCCGGCGGTGCGGCCGGAAGCCCGGGACATTCTCGCCGCCAAGCCCAATCTGCGCGTGCTGGAACTCCCCCCCGAGGCGATCGGAAGGGCGGAGCGGCGCCAACTGCGCAGCATCCTCGGCGGCGTGCTCGCCCAGCAGCTGGATGACCAGCCCGTGGAGCCCACCGCCTGGACCGTGGCCAGCCAGCGGCAGCCCGACGCGCGGGAACTGGGCGACCTGGCCTTCGCCTGGAAGCTGGTGCGCCATGTGCGCTCCAATGCGATCGTCGTGGCCCGGGACGGCCGGAGCCTGGGCATCGGCGCCGGCCAGACCAACCGGGTGGGATCGGCCCAGCTGGCCCTGGCGGCCGCCGGCGAAGCGGCCCGGGGGGCGGTGCTCGCCAGCGACGGCTTCTTCCCCTTCGACGACACGGTGCGCCTGGCGGCCGCCCACGGTGTCACGGCTGTGATCCACCCCGGCGGCAGCCTGCGGGATGGCGACTCGATCCGCGCCTGCGACGAGCTGGGGCTGGCGATGCTGATCACCGGACGGCGGCACTTCCTGCACTGAGGCGTCCTAGTTTCGCGGGGTCGAACGCAGCCCCCATGGCCCTCGCGATCCCCTCCCCGCTTCCCCTGGTCGTCAGCTTCCTGCACCCCCTGCTGATGTGGGTGCTTCTCGGCCTGTCGATCCAGGCGATGGTGCTTGGCATCAAGGCGAAAAAGGTCCGCACCGCCCCCGCCGAGGAACGGAAGGAACTGATCAAGGGGCAGTTCGGCCGCCGCCATTTCCAGTCGGGCAGCCTGGTGCTGGCGCTCATGACCCTCGGCACCGTGGGGGGCCTGGCGGTCACTTACCTCAACAACGGCAAACTGTTCGTGGGACCCCACCTGCTGGTGGCCCTGGGAATGCTGAGCCTGATCGCCATCGCCGCGGCCCTGGCGCCCCTGATGCAGGCGGGGCGGGTGTGGGCCCGCAAGATCCATGTGGGCCTCAACATGCTGCTGATGACCCTCTTCCTCTGGCAGGCCGTCACCGGCATGCAGATCGTCAACAAGCTCCTGGAACCGCCGGCGGCCTGATCCCCCCACGCCGTGGGCGTTGGGGAGGAAGCCGACGCCACGGGGACACCGCCCCTGCGGCAGGGCTCAGAACCGCGCCCGGCGCCTGGGCGGACAGGGGATGCCGTGGCTGGCGTGGAAATCTTCCTGCACCTTCCAGGTGAGACGGCGGGAGATCTGGCGCACGATCTGGCGCAGCAGTCGATCGCCGCTGCTCTGCACCAGCGGCTCGGGCAGAAGCGACAGCATCCCCGGCAGACGGATCCAGACCTGCAGGTCGAGATCCCAGCGGACCAACGTGTGGGCCATCAGGCCATCCACCTCCTCCCGCGAGAGATCCGGCTCGTCGCGGCCCGGCTCATCGAGCCTCAGACTGGCGTTGAACTCCACGTCATAGAGGCCGGCCAGCATGCTGTCCCCTTCCTGGGCGGGGGCGGTGAGGATTCGGTAGACGCCGGCGTCCTGGGGGAGAAGTTCGAGGCCGATGGTGGGCTCCACCTCAAACCCGAAGTTGCCGAAGCGACCGAGGGTGAGCACGTAGCCGTTCCGCCCCAGGGGGGCCACACCCATCGGTGCGGCGCAGCGCTGGAACCAGCCCTCATGGCGATCCAGGTAGGCCCCCACCACGGGGGCCGGGGCCCGCATCTCCATCAGATCGGCAAAGCGGCTGGCGTAGCGGCGAACCCGGGCATCCTCCGCCCCGCGCAGCGGGAGCTGGGGCGCCGGCTCGGGAAGCGAAGCCGGCAGGGGCGGCGGTGGCGTGCTCTCGGTCAGAACGGACGAAAGCGGAAGGGACAAGGGAGGGATGTGATCGGAAGGCGAGCGGGAGGCGACAGGGGGGCCGTGTCTTACGGAAATGTAAAGCCACCCCGGCCGGCCCTCAGCCGCCGCTGATCTCGATCAGCCGACGGATCACGTCCTCCACCACCCGATCGGGGGTGGAGGCGCCGGAGGTGATGCCCACCCGGATCGGCCCCTCCGGCAGGAACGGCTCCACCGTCTCGAGCTCCGCGCCCAGGGGCTTGTGCTCGATGCGGTTGCCCGGACCGATCCGCTCCGGCGTGTCGATGTGGAAGGAAGGGGTGCCGCGGCTGACGGCGATCTCCTGCAGGTGCGTGGTGTTGGAGGAGTTGAAACCACCGATCACCACCATCCGATCCAACGGTTCGTCCACCAGGGCAAACATCGCATCCTGCCGCTCCTGGGTGGCGTCGCAGATCGTGTTGAACGCCAGGAAGTGCTGGTCGAGTTCCACCGGCCCGTAGCGCTCCAACATTGTCCGCTCGAACAGGCGGCCGATCTCCTCGGTCTCGTTCTTGAGCATGGTGGTCTGGTTGGCGACGCCCACGCGCACGAGGTGGCGATCGGGGTCGAAGCCGGGCGAACAGGCCCTGGCGAATCGGGCCATGAAGCTCTGGCGGTCGCCGCGGCCGAGGATGTAATCACACACCATCTGGGCCTCCGCCAGGTCGAGCACCACCAGGTAGGTGCCGGCAAAGGAGCTCGTCGCCAGCGTCTCCTCGTGCTTGACCTTGCCGTGGATGATGGAGGTGAAGGCGTGCTTCTTGTGCTTCTCCACGGTGTTCCACACCTTGGAGACCCAGGGGCAGGTGGTGTCGACGATGTGGCAGCCACGCTCACTGAGCAACTGCATCTCCTGCACCGTGGCGCCGAAGGCAGGCAGGATCACCACATCGCCGCCGGCCACCTCCGAGAAGTCCTTGACGCCCGCCTCGACCGAGATGAAGCGCACATCCATGTCGCGCAGGTGGGCGTTGACCGAGGGGTTGTGGATGATTTCATTGGTGATCCAGATCCGCTCGCTCGGATAGTGGCGACGGGTCTCGTAGGCCATCGCCACGGCCCGCTCCACCCCCCAGCAGAATCCGAAGGCCTCGGCCAGCCGCACGGTGAGGCGCCCCGCCTGCAGCTCGTGGCCGTTGGTGCGCAGGCTCGCGACCAGGTCGCTCTGGTATGCGGCCTGAAGGCTGCTGGAGACCTCCTCGCCCAGGCCGAAGCCCCGGCGGTTGTAGCGCTCGGAATGGTGCAGGCTGCGCTTGAAGGAGCGGGTGTCCAAGGCGGCACGGGCAGACCTGACCGACTTTATGGGGACCGGCCCCTGGGCCGGCGGACATCGCCCCTCAGGGCTGCCGATCAATCACCTCCGCCAGACCCAGCCAGCACACCGCCTCGGCGGTGAAGGCGTAGCGGCAGGGCAGCACCTCCACACCGGCCGCCCGCGCCCGCCGGAACAGCTCGCCATAGCGGGGATCGGCCCGGTCGCCGGGCGCGAAACGGGTGACGTCGCCACGGCTGAGGCAGGGGACCAGCACCGCCCTGGCCCCGGGCAGCAGGGCCTCCAGCTCTTCCAGGTGCTTCTGGCCCCGCACGGTGACCGTGTCGGGGAACAGGGCCAGGTCTCCGTCGCTCCAGGTGGTGTTCTTCACCTCCATGAAGATCGGCCGAGGATCGGCCGCCCCCTCCGCTGGGGTGAGCCGCAGGTCGATGCGGCTGCGCCCCGCCACGCCGTAGGGCACCTCCGCCCGGATCGCGCCCACAGGCCCCAGCCAGGGCTCCAGGCACCCGGCCTCGATCGTGGCCCGCACCAGTCGGTTCGGCAGGGCGGTGTTGACGCCCACCCAGACCGGCTCCCCATCGGCGCCGGGCACCTCCGCCTGCTCCCAGGTCCAGGCGAGCTTGCGGCTGGGGGAGGGATCGTGGCGCAGCCGCACCCGCCCGCCGGGATGGAGCACGCCGGTCATCGGGCCGGTGTTGGGGCAATGGGCCGTCACCTCCCGGCCGTCGACCAGGGCGACATCGGCCAGAAAGCGCTTGTAGCGCCGCAGCAGCACCCCCTCCACCAGGGGGCCCGGATGGAGCACGGCGCGCCCCGATGGCGCGCAAGTGGACAGGGGCATCGCTGGCGCGTGGGAACACGGCGGCCATACTGCCCTGCGTTCCGTCGGGGCCCAGCCCCGAACCGCATGGCCCGCTCGCTGCGTCGCATCGCCCTGATCGTGGCGGTGGCCACGGCTCTCTCGAAGGTGGCGGGCCTGGTGCGCCAGCAGGTGATCGCGGCCGCCTTCGGCGTCGGCGCCGCCTACGACGCCTACAACTACGCCTACGTGCTGCCCGGCTTCCTGCTGATCCTGCTGGGGGGCATCAATGGGCCGTTCCACAGCGCCATGGTGAGCGTGCTGGCCCGCCGACCCCGGGAAGAGGGCGCCCATGTGCTGGCGGCGATCAACACGATCGTCGGGGCCGGACTGCTGGTGACGACCCTGCTGCTGGTGGCCGGGGCCGATCCGCTGATCACCCTGGTGGGGCCAGCCCTCGATGCCGAGCGCCACGCGATCGCGGTGGAACAGCTGCGCTGGATGGCACCGATGGCCCTGTTCGCCGGCCTGATCGGCCTGGGCTTCGGCGCCCTGAACGCCGCCGACGTGTACTGGCTGCCCTCCGTGAGCCCCCTGCTGTCCAGCGTGGCCGTGATCGCCGGCATCGGCCTGCTCTGGTGGCGGCTGGGCTCCGGCATCCTCGATCCCCGCTTTGTGGTGCTGGGGGGCGTGGTGCTGGCCGCCAGCACCACCGTGGGGGCGATCCTGCAATGGCTGATCCAGCTGCCCGCCCTCAGCCGCGAGGGGCTGAACAAGCTGAAGCTCGTCTGGGACTGGAAGGACCCCGGCGTGCGCGAGGTGCTGAACGTGATGGGGCCGGCGACCCTCTCCTCGGGGATGCTGCAGATCAACGTCTTCGTCTCGCTGTTCTTCGCCTCCGGCCTGCCCGCAGCGGCGGCGGGCCTGGGCTACGCCAATCTGCTGGTGCAAACCCCGCTGGGTCTGCTCTCCAACGCCCTGCTGGTCCCCCTGCTGCCCGTCTATGCCCGGCTGACGGCGCCGGAGGACCGGCCGGAGCTGATCGGCCGCATCCGCCAGGGCCTGATGCTCTCCAACGCCTCAATGCTGCCCCTGGGGGCCGTGATGATCGCCCTGGCGGTTCCGATCGTGGCCCTCATCTACGAGCGCGGCGCCTTCGACCACAGGGCCGCCGACCTGGTGGGCCGCCTGCTGATGGCCTACGGCCTGGGCATGCCGGCCTATCTGGCCCGGGATGTGCTGGTGCGCGTCTTCTACGCCCTGGGCGATGGGGTGACGCCGTTTCGGTGGTCCGTGGGGGGGATCGGCCTGAACGCGATCTTCTGCTGGGGCTTTGTCGGTGGCCCCACCCCCTGGGGCCTGCAGCTGCCGGCCCTCAACTTCGGGGCCCCCGGCCTGGTGCTGGCCACGGTGGGGGTCAACCTGATCACCTGCCTGGGCCTGCTGCTGGCCCTGGGCAACCGGCTCGGGGGCCTGCCCCTGGGGGACTGGGGGAGGGACACGGCGCAACTCACCCTGGCCGCGACGGTCGGTGGCCTGGCGGCCTGGGCCCTGTCCGGGTTCGTGGGCTGGCCCACCGGGCTCTGGGGACGGCTGCTGCAGACCGGGCTGGCCACCGCCATGGCCTTCGGGGTCTACGGCCTGCTGGCGTCGCTGGCGGGCGTACCGGAGGCGAGAGAGCTGCTGACGATGGTGCGGAGGCGATTACCCGGCCAGGCCTGAGCGAAGCCCGGTCGGGGGTACCCCCGCGGGCAACGGGCTCAGGGCAACCGCACCTCACGCTCTTCGCGCACCTGGAGGGGGATCTCCAGCCGGGAACGGCCCAGCATCTGGGGCCCGTCCACCGAGACGATGCGGGCCTCGATGCCGAATTCCCGAAAGGCGCTCTCCAGCTCCTGTATGAGCGCCTTCTCCACCTGGGCCTCCGCGTCCACCACCTTGCCGATCAGGCGACTGCCGAGCTTGCCGATGCGCTGGCGAACCACCTCGCGGGCATTGGTCACCTCGATGATCAGCACGGACCGACGGCGCGGAGAGTGGGGCGCCACCCTATCCGGCGAAGCGCTCCAGGAGTTCCTCCAGATCCTGGAGCTGACCGGCGGGCAGCAGGCGGGCCAGGGGAAGGCGAGTGGCGCCGCCCCCGATCGGAACCTGAACCGCCTCCAGCGCCTGGCGGGCGGCAACGCCCGCGCCCTGCTCCAGCCGACCGGCGGCCTCGATCGCCAGGGCGTCAGCCAGGCCGGCATCCCCGAGATACAGGTGCCAACGGGCCACCTGGATGTAGAGCCGGTCGGCGATGGCCCGGGTCAGCTCCTCCAGGTCGCGGGCGGCGAGGGTCATGGCTTGGGACGCATCCAGACGACCACCGTGCCATGGATCAGAAGCCCCAGGGCCCAGGGGAACGTCAACCATTCGAGATGGGGCCAGGGATGGCGGAGGCCCTCCACCACCCACAGGCCACTGTTGACGGCGGCGAACAGAGCGCCATGGAGCGTCAGGTTGACGATCCGCTCGAAATGCCGGTAGGTGGGGTCGGTGGGATCGGCGGGGCCGTACCAGCGGATCGGCATGGGGGAGCGGAACGGACGCTGGGGCCAGGTTGACGGATCGCCCCCCCGTGCGGTGAGAATGGGCAGCGACGGGCTTGTCCGTCACCCAGGCGCTTGTAGCTCAGCGGATTAGAGCATCTGACTACGGATCAGAGGGTCGGGAGTTCGAATCTCTCCAGGCGCGTCCCCTTCATCTCCCATCGTTCCCGGCACTTTTTTGTGCGACCCGGGAGCGGTTGTGGACACGCCCCTCGGGGCTGCCCGCTTTGGTTGCCTACGATCGCCATCACCTTCCAGCGGCTTCCCGTTCCATGGCGGATTCCATCGACACACCCCTCGCGAGCGGGGATCCCGCCATCGCCGCCCTGATCGCCAGGGAACTGGCGCGGCAGCAGACCCATCTGGAGCTGATCGCCAGCGAAAACTTCGCCTCCCGGGCGGTGATGGAGGCGCAGGGATCCGTTCTCACCAACAAGTACGCCGAGGGTCTGCCCCACAAGCGCTACTACGGCGGCTGCGAACACGTGGACGCGATCGAGGAGCTGGCGATCGAGCGGGCCCGCGAACTGTTCGGCGCCGCCTGGGCCAACGTCCAGCCCCACAGCGGCGCCCAGGCCAATTTCGCCGTGTTTCTGGCGCTGCTCCAGCCCGGCGACACCATCCTGGGGATGGATCTCAGCCATGGTGGCCATCTCACCCATGGCTCGCCGGTGAATGTGTCGGGCAAGTGGTTCCGCGCGGTGCACTACGGGGTCGACCGCGACACCCAGCAGCTCGATTATTCCGCCATCCGGGAGCTGGCCCTCACCCACCGCCCGAAGCTGATCATCTGCGGGTATTCGGCCTACCCGCGCACGATCGACTTTGCCGCTTTCCGCGCCATCGCCGATGAGGTGGGGGCGTATCTGCTCGCTGACATCGCCCACATCGCCGGCCTGGTCGCCGCCGGGCTGCACCCCTCACCCCTGCCCCACTGCCACGTCGTCACCACCACCACCCACAAGACCCTGCGCGGCCCCCGCGGCGGCCTGATCCTCTGCAATGACGCCGAGTTCGGCCGGCAATTCGACAAGGCCGTCTTCCCCGGCACCCAGGGGGGGCCCCTGGAGCACGTGGTGGCGGCCAAGGCGGTGGCCTTCGGGGAAGCCCTGCAGCCCTCCTTCCGCCGCTACGGCGAGCAGGTGATCGCCAACGCCCAGGCCCTGGCCGGCCGGATCCAGGAGCGGGGCATCGACGTGGTCAGCGGCGGCACCGACAACCACCTGGTGCTGCTTGACCTGCGTTCGATCGGCATGACCGGCAAGGTGGCCGACCTGCTGGTGAGCGATGTCCACATCACCGCCAACAAGAACACGGTGCCGTTCGATCCCGAATCGCCCTTCGTGACCAGCGGCCTGAGGCTGGGCACCGCCGCCTGCACCACCCGCGGCTTCGACGAGGCGGCCTTCCGTGAGGTGGCCGACGTGATCGCCGACCGTTTGCTCCAGCCCCAGGACACGGCGGTCGAACAGCGCTGCCGCGATCGGGTGGCGGCATTGTGCGAGCGATTCCCCCTCTACAGCGGTCAGCGTGAGCTGCAACACGCCTGACCCTGACCGTCCCCGTAAGGTGACGGCCCCTGGCCTCCCGCCACCTCTGCCGTCACCGTGACGCTCGCCGACAACCCCACCACGGCGGCCCTCCTCACCCTGGCCAGCGCGGCGCTGCTCACCGCCCTGATCGTGCCGGTCGTCCGGCGTCTGGGCCTGCGCTGGGGACTGGTGGACCGCCCGGATCCCCGCAAGCAGCACACGGTTCCGATGGTCCGCCTGGGCGGCGTCGGCATCGTGCTGGGCTTCAGTTTCTCCCTGCTGCTCACCTGGCAGCTTTCCGGCTTCGCCCAGGTGGAAGCCGACAAGGACCAGCTGATCTGGACCACCCTGGCCGGGGCGCTCTGCTACTTCGTGATCGGCCTGGCGGATGACCTCACCGCCCTGCCCCCGCTGCCGCGC
>JBIIND010000334.1:0-2787 GCA_044337665.1 Cyanobium sp. | reverse complement strand
GGAGCTGGAGGTGCATCGCGATCCCGACAGCGGCGCGGTGGTGCTCACACCGGTGCGGCCCTCTGCCAAGGAGTTGCTGGATCTCAGGGATGCGCTGCTGCAGGAGCCTGGCTTCCAGGAGGAGCTGGATGCCTTTTCGACGGGTTGCACGACATCAGTCCTCCTGAACCGGTGGACTTTCCCTGATGGCTGCCGGAAAGAGGAGGCTGATGCTGGACACCAACGCCGTGAGCGCCAAGGACGATGGGGTCACGGTTCACCAGTACGTGACAGAGCTCACCTATCTCCTGTTCCTGAAGATGGCCAAGGAGCTGCTGCTCAAGCTGGCCAGCAGCGGCAGCGGCGCCTCAGAGCTTGTGCAGGAGATCCACTCCCATGCCGGTTCGTTCAGTACAAAGCCCACCATGCGCAATAAGGGTGTTGCTGCCGCCGTCCACACCGAGGCCGACACGCTGTTCGATCCCGCCGTCGCTCAGCTCCCCCGCTTCTCCTCGGGAAGCCTGCGCCTGCGCCTGCACCTTGGTCAGCTGAGGATCCCGCGGGCCGTGTTCATGCCATCTGCCCTTGGGCTCGGTGTTCCATTGCCCCTGTTTGGGGGCATCGCTCCGCCACCTGAAACCTGGAAACTGAAGGACCACCTCCCGAAGCTCCGCCATGACGGACGCCCTGGCCTCCTCCACGCCCATCGCCAGCGGTTGCCTGGGCCGCACCTGCCTGAAGTGGGGGGCAGACGGCGAGCTTACCTCTGTGGATCTGCACCTGGTGCTGGAGCGCCTGGCCCTTGTGGATCCGGAGGTGTCGGCCCTGCAGGGCCACAGCCCGGAGCCTCGGCCCTGTCCCTCGATCCGCTGAAGGCCTTTCCCGGCCGGATGCGGGCTGGCCCCGCCCCGCGCCGACCTGGGCGGGATCGATGGTCCCCATCCGGGGGGATCGCTCCAGCTCCATCCGGCACCATCGTGGCGGTCTCCGCTCTGGAGTCCGCCATGGCCCACGGCACCCCGTCACCCCCCGCCGATCCCATGCCGCAGCAGGACGGCAGCCAACACGCATGGGATGTGTTCAGCCAGCTGCAGCAAACCCGCCAATGGGAAGCCGATGGCCTCCAGCTGCGCAGACCCGTTAATGTTCAACACAACCTTTCAGCAGAGGCAGCTCCTCCCTAGGGGGCCTTCATGGAGGTGCTGGTCGCCGTGACGGGGGTGATCAATCTTCGCTCCGCCATGACAGCAAGCCTGCCGGATCGTGTGGCTCTGCTGGTCAATCTCTCCCCCAGCGAGTTTCGTCACTCTGCCCATCTCTTCACCGCACTGAGCGACTTTTTCTGCTGATCGTTGCCTTCGCTCAATTGCGAAGAAAGCGGGTGGCCTGGATGCTCTCCCTTGCTTGTCTGGCCGCGTCCCCTGTCCTCAACCTCGTCAAGGGCTTCGACTACGAGGAGAGTCTCTTTGCCCTTGTGCTGCTGGTTCTGCTGACTGGTTCCCGAAAGGCTTGCGCCGCCCGTTCGGATGCGCCATCCATGGCTCAGGGGGCAAGAGCCCTGCTGACCGCCAGCCTGCTCACGCTTGCCTATGGCAAGACCGGCCTCCTCCTGCTCGATCGGGCCCATGGGCTCAGTGATGACCTACCCGGTGCGGCCCAGCGGACCCTGCTGCTGTTCTTTTCCCTGGGCAATGCCGGTGTCACGTCCACGCGGCCCTTCGCACGCTTATTCCCAGATTCGATCTATCTGGTAGGCGGACGTACACTTCTCTCAGAGATCCTTCCACCTGGGCCGGGAGGCGAGGCGCGAAAAGAGTTTGTAGCTCCAGAAGATTTCCAGTGCCCGATCGCTGTGTACATCTCTGGGGATCGGATTCTCTGCGAAATAGAGATCGATCAGCGGCGTGCGATGGGCGCCCCCCGGGTTTCCCAAGGGCGGACAAAGGCCCCCACCGCTTCCCGAACCCCCGTCAGGGGGAGGCGGCCCATGGTCGTGCTCGTGCAGGCAGGGCCTGGAGGCGGAGGATGCCGGACCGCCCGCGGCTTCGCCGCGGCGGAAGATCGTGCGGCCCTCCTTGATCGTCTCCAGCACGGCCATGTCCTTGAGGCTCGCCGGATCCGCCTCGAGTGGATTGCGCTCCAGGATCACCAGATCGGCCAGCTTGCCCACCTCCAGGCTTCCCTTCGTCTTCTCCTCCTTGATCTGCCAGGCCGCGTTCGCCGTCACGGCCCGCAGCGCCTGGTAAGGGGTGACCCGCTGCTCGGGACCGATCACCTGGCCGCTGGCGGAGCGCCGATTCACCCCCGCGTCCACCAGGGCCAGCACCCAGGGCTGGGGGGAAACCGGCGCGTCATGGCTGAAGCTGAAGGGGATGCCGGCCTTGATTATGCTCACGGCCGCCAATGAGGCGGCGGCCCGCTCCGGTCCCCAGAGCTTCATCACCGCGTCGCCGCCGGGCACGATGCCGGAGGTGAGGAAGGTGGGCACCGCCCCCACCGCCTTCATCCGCGCCGTTCATGTGCATGTTGATCTGCACCGAGCTCGTCCAGTACCTGTCGAAGGCCGCTTCCAGCACGGCGTCGGGGATCTGCTGGTAGGCGCGGTAGCCGGGGTCGGCGCCCGGGGGTGGCTGGGCGTAGGGCTGGCTCATCAGCCCACGATCCACTCCCCGGACGCCACCTTGCCGGCGTGCTGCCTCATGCGCGCCACGATCTCGGCGATGCTGGCGGCGCCGAACAGGTCGGCGTCGATCAGGTTCTTGCCGAAGTAGATGAAGTGGCCATGGGTGTCGATGAAGCCGGGCAGCA
>JBIIND010000333.1:0-2801 GCA_044337665.1 Cyanobium sp. | reverse complement strand
CCCAGCTCGACCACGCGGTGCTGGAGAACGAAGACCCCGATGATTTCCGCTTCTCGATCAGCTTCGACCTGGCCCTCTCCGCTCCACGCGCGCCCGGGGCCGGAGCCGGCGGTGAGGATCAGGAGCCGCCGGAATACCTGGCGCCCCACCCGGCCGACTGGCAGGAATGGCCCTGAGGCCCGCCGCTCACATGCGCGACATGGCGCGGATCTTGGCCTGCTTGTCGGGCGAGAGGCCCTCCAGCTCCTCCAGGCTGGTGAGGCCATCCTTCACGAAGCCGGCAAAGACGAACAGCAGGCCATCCATGCGGAACTCCATCCTTCCCTCGATCGTGTGGCGCTGGATGCTGAGGAAGTCGTGGAACTGCCAGACATCCTCGGGGCCCCCCAGGGAGGCCGCCTGCCGCCGCAGGGTCTCGATCAGGGCCTCCACCTGCCGCCGCAATGCCAGGTCAAACACCTGGCGGGCCAGGGCCTGCTCCTCCATCGTCCAGCCGGCCAGTTCCGTTTCCATCGCGCCACTGTCCAACCTCGTTTCTGGAAGCTACCGGTGCAGGGCAGGCAACGCGAGCGAAGCCGCCCCTGGCGGCTGAACCGTTACCAAGCGTCGCCATTGCGGGAGGCGATACCAGGGGATCTCGGGATGTTCATGGTGTTCCCAGTGGTAGCCGAAGTGGAAGCAGGCCAGCAGGGAGAGGGGGATCGGCCAGGTCAGGCTGGCCGCCCGGTGGCGGTCACCGCTGCGCGATCCGCTGGCCCGATGGGGCAGGTAGGTGCCGATCAGGAAGAGCTGCAGGGAGCTGATCAGCAGTGGCAGGGTCCAGAACAGCAGCAGCCGGGCCAGGGGGTGGCTGGTGTGGGGGGCGAGCGGCACCAGGCAGAGCAGCCACCCCCCGAGCAAGGTGGCCATCTGGGTGGGCCTGAGGTAGGAGGCCATGAAGCGTCCGTACCAGGCGACGGCGCCGGGGTGGCGGCCATCGTGGTGGTCGGGGTCAGCGGCGCTGGCGGGTGAGCGGTGGTGGGCTCGGTGGTGGCGGCGGCACACCTCCCAGGGCAGGGCCGCGTAGAGCGCCAGGGCCAGCCTTCCGATCCGGTCGTTCCAGCGGGGCGCCCCGGGCAGCAGCGAGCCGTGCATGGCGTCGTGGGCGACGATGAACAGCCCGGTCTGCAGGAACGCCCGCAGGGCCACGGCGGCCAGCACCGCCGCCACCAGCCCCAGCCCCCCCCCTGGGCCGGCGACCTCCAGGGGCAGAAAGAGCAGGAGGACCAGGCTGGCGATCCAGGCGGCGATCAGGGCCACAGCGAAGCCCAGCCCCCACAGGGGGGACTGGGCCAGGGGCGCCCGCTGCGGGCGCCGTGGCGGCTCGCTCAACGGGCGAACTTGAGCAGGTCGGCGGCGGAGGCCAGCAGATCGATGGCCACGAAATAGATCTTGCCCTGGGGATCCAGCAGGAAGCGCCAGGCCACATTCATGCCCACGCCGGCCCCGAACCAGGGGGTCTGCACCTTGCCGGTGACCTTGATCTGGGTGAAGCCGCCATCCGATGGCTCGCTGACCCCGCTATCTGGGAGAAGCTTCAGGTTCTGGCAGTCTTCGCGGAAGAAGCGCAGCACGGCATCGCGCCCCACAATCGGCCGCTGGAAGGGCGGTTGCAGGGCGCCATCGGGCAGGAACAGCTCGATCAGGGCGTCGAAGTCGTTGGCGTTGAGCAGCTCCATGTAGCTGCTCACGGTGGGATTGTCGATGCCTTCGATCACCACACGGGCCCGCTCTTCCGGCGCGGTGGGGGCCACCACAGGCTCGCTGACCCGCTCCTGGGCGTCGATCTTGTCAGCGTCAAATCCCATGTCGACGACAAAGTTGCGCAGCACCGTGATCTGCTGGCCCTTATCGATGGTCTTCAGGGAAGAAAGAACAGCCGCGGTATTGGCGGAAAGCTGATAGCCCTCGGGAATGGGGGCGACGATGCCCTGCTCCATCCACACCCCCAGCTGGTACCAGAAGCCAAGCTTGATATTCACCGACCAGGAGGCGTACCACCGACCGATCTCCGTATCGGCATGGTTGGCCAGCTCCACCATCACCTGGCTCTGCTCGGCGAAGTTCATCCCCCGGATGCGATTGAGCACCGGCTCGGCAAACTGCATGCGCGCAGCACCGGGTGCCGCAATCGTGATGGTTTTGCCCATCTCGAGATAGGCAAACCAGATGAGAGCCAGCTGGTCCTCGGCGCTCAGCAGGCGATAGCGCGCCGTAAGGGCCGGCACCACATCCGCGGAACGGGTTTCCGGGAAGATCTGGCTGGCTCTATCTAGGGTAAACATCGCGGGCAGTCAGGGGAGGGCATGTCTCAACCTAGGCCATCCGCTCCGGATCCCCTGGTCGGGTAACCGCCGGGCGCTGCTTTCCACCTGCGGCACTGCGCTGGCCCGTGCAGAGTTGGCTGGAAAAATGCTTGGGTCGCCTTCGCGATCCTTAACCGTTCCTCCGGCGCGGTCGCTGGCGTCGCCCCCAGGCTTCGCCCCCCCCTCGGTCAGTGAGGATGGCCACAGCGACAGCAACCCGGTGACCGACCCCCTCACCTTCCAGATCACGGTCAGCCTTGATGGTGCGGCGCATACTTTCCCCTGCCGGGACGATCAGACCGTGCTCGCCGCCGCCGAGGCCGCCGGGGTACCCCTGCCCAGCTCCTGCACCGCCGGGGTCTGCACCACCTGCGCCGCCCTGCTGCGCAGCGGCACGGTGCACCAGCCCGATGCGATGGGGGTGAATCCCGAGCTGCGGCAGCAGGGCTACGCCCT
>JBIIND010000396.1:0-10577 GCA_044337665.1 Cyanobium sp. | reverse complement strand
CTCCCAGTTTGGATCAGGCCTATCCCCTGCCCGCACATAGGGAACACCGATATCCTCACCTTCTCGAAGGGAATACACTTGCACCCCGTCCAACGCCTTCTGTTGATCCGCAAAGGTTAGGGGAGGCAGCAAGAGCCCGATCGTGCCCTCGCTGAATTGCGCAGGCGAAATGACGATGTCGATGAGGTCATCGTGGTTGCGGGCGTTGTTGAACTTGATTGCCGTCATCTGCTGCTGGGGCTCCGGTCCGCCAATAACGTGCAGGTTCTTGAGACATACACGTTTCTCGCTGTTAATCAGTAGATCCACATTAGTCTCGGGATTAGTCATCGGATCTTCCGCAGACGAGATGACGGCAAGCAGGCACGAGTGGGTAGCCGCGCTGTTCGGTACCGTGAAATCCCAGGAGACAATGACCGGACGATTGGGCTCAAGAATAGCCACGTTCTTGGCTGGGCCAATTGGCGTCCAGTTCACCGTACTTGTTAGATTGAAGTCTGGAGCTGTCAATGCGTTCGGTAGCGGGGGCAGGCCGGCGGAGGCATCCGCAAGGAAGGCGCGTACACGAACATTGGTCGCGTTTTGCCAGCCACGGTTGTGGAGCTGTAGATAGAAGCGATTGACCTCAGTACGCTTCGGATCCTGATCGATTAGTTCGTCGAACTCGACACCATCGAATACGAGGTCGGGAATGTAATAGGGTGTTGTGTCGACTTTGATATCCGGACTCTCCCACCAGAAAACCTGATCGGATAAGTCGTTGGGATTCGGCTGGTTTGATGGCGAGGGTAGCCGTTCTCCCGTATCCAGTAGCGAATCACGCAGATATAAATCAACCGATGGCGCGGTAGCGTCACTGATCGAAACCTTGTACATCCCACGACCGAATGTGGCCGCAATCAACAGGCTGGCCGTCCGGTCAACGTGCAGATCGGTGATGGGCACGTTGGGGATGCCGTTGTCAAACGCCTGCCAACTCGCACCGCCGTCTGTGGTTCGGAAAACGCCGACATCCGTACCGATGTAAAAGGTGTTGGACTGAATCGGGTCAAACACGAATGCCGAAGCGGCCACGTCGGGAAGGTCTCCCGTGATGTTGATCCAGGTCGTACCGCCGTTACTGCTCAGGAAGAGATGCCCCGTGCCGCTGCCTCCAGCCGTTGCGGTAACGCGGTCCTTGTTGGTGTGGGCAACGACGACATCGGTGATGACGGCGGACGGTAGGCCGGTGCTGACGTCGCTCCACGGACTGGTGGCGCCATTGTCGTCACTCCGATACACGTGGCCGCTGTTGGTGCAGGCATAGACACGATTGGAATCCGATTCAGCGACCGCGATGCCTGTGACGGTGCCCACAAGTGTCTGACTTGAAGCGACCCACGCGGTGGCGCAACCATCCGTCGTCCGGAACACTCTCGATGTACCGACGAAGAGTGTGTTTGGATTGTTCAGATCCATCGTCAACACACCCGTCCAGGGTGTGCCGCCCGAAAGACCACTGATTGTCTGAACCCAGGTGTTGCCGCCGTCCGTACTCTTGTGGAGGTCGGTGTGTTGATGTTCGGCGTAGATGGTTCGCGGATCCGTGGGATGGATGACAAAGTAACCGCCATCCCACCCGAAGATTTCCCGCCAGGTCAGTCCACCGGTGGTCATGATGGTGCCATTGTCCTGGGTTCCGCCTCCAACGACGGTGCCGATGGCCGACCAAGCTCCGACGTCGTAGAACTGGGTGACGATCAGGCCGTGGCTGGCTTTCTGCCACGTCGCGCCCTTGTCGTTCGACCGATGGACCCCGCCATCGTTGCAGCTATAGACAATGTTCGGGTTGGAGGGAGCGAAGATTGCTCGATGGTGATCGGCGTGAAGGCCAGCGAGGCCGCTCCAAGACGTGCCGCCATTGGCCGTGCGTTCGAGGCCCACTCCGCCCGCAAGGAGGATGTTGTCATCGTCCGGTGCGACCGAGAGAAGGTTGCACCATGCATGATGGCCAGCGCTGCCGTGACTGCCGGCCAGTGTCGTCCAGGTGCTGCCGCCATCGGTTGTGCGATAGATGGTGCCGCTGCGCTTGGCCAGGACGAGATTGCTCTCCGAAGCGCCGCTGCGACCGATCGCGAGTCGGATCCAGTCGGCATTCATCCCGGCTGGTGCGCCGCCGGCCAGCTTGGTCCATGTGCTGCCCGCATCGGTGGTTTTATAGATGCCGTCCGAGCAGACATTGATGTAAAGCGTGTTGGCCGAGTTTGGGTCAATGACGACGTCTGAGATCGCACCCGCATGCACCGTGGTCCAAGTCACACCGCCGTCCGTTGAACGCTCGAACCCGCTGTTACCAGCCACGTACACCCGGTTGGAGTCGGTAGGCGAGACGACCACCTGCGCGATGCGGCGCGAAAGCACGGCCGTGCTCTGCGTCCAGGTGGCGCCTGCGTCGGTGCTGACGAATACCCCGCTGCCTGGAAACGATGGACTCCATCCCGGCGTCCACTCCCCGGTGCCGGCATAGATCGTGTTGGGCGAAGCTGGTGCGATGGCCAGCGCAGCAATCGCCATCGTGTCCTGTTGATCCCACAGTGGGCGCCAGGATTGGCCCCCGTCAATGCTTTTCCAAACGCCGCCGCTTGCGGCCCCGGCGTAGACAATGTCGGCGTTCGTTGGGTGAACAGCAAGCGCCTTTACTCTTCCGTTCACATTGCGTGGACCTATGGTGAACCAGGGTGATCCTGCTCCAGCAGGAGCATACCCGGCCATATGCTCTATGTTGCCGCTCTGCTTCTCAATCAACTGCTGCTTATGGATCAGCCCACGCTGCCAGCCATCCAGTAGGTGCTTGTCGTCCTTCGTGCGAATCTCATAGAACCAGCGCTGACGCCACTCCAGATTGCGCTTTCGGTGTGTGTAGTCGATGTCATCGCGCTGGGATTGGGTGATTCCGAGTTCGCTGGCTTTGTTGGTTTCCATTGGTCTTATCCTTCACGGGAGTAAATAAAAGACTTCATCGCGGCTGACAGGGCACCAAGCGCTAGCCAGGTCAAGAGGAATGCGCCCGCTTCAAGCAGAAAACTATGGAACTTGTAGAAAATCTCAGCGATGCCCAAGGCGAACACCAGCATGGGAAGTTCCTCCAGCGTTAGCTGCTTCAAGGTTGAACGGCGAATGAGCTGGTACATGACGATGTTTGCTTTTTGATGAATGAGAATGGGACAGATCAAGAAATCAAACCACTCCGTAGGCTGAGGAGTTTAATTCCCTGATTTGTCATTGGCTGCTTCCGTGAACAACCTGCTGGCACCTGTTCATTGCGTAAGTCATAGAGCGAACCGTTTCGCGGGAGAGATGGCATTCTGCTGGTGCATAGACTTTGAACGTCCACATCTACGTCCTAGCCTTGGTGCGCGGCCTCCTACAACACAGTGTTCACTGAAATACACAGTGGACGGCCCGTGTATTGCGGAAGAATTTATTGCTGCTCCGAGGCCGCCTCTCCCATGGCCCGCGTGGGCCAGAAGTGCGAATAGAAATTATTCATTGATCTCGCAGTTGCATGTCGTCTATTGTTGAATAGATGACTCGCCTGCCTTTTGTCTTGTTGCTATTTTCCCGTTTCTTTCAGTGCAGAGTAGAGGCCCTTATGGGGCTTGCAGGAGGTAACTCTAATTGTCTGAATCTTCGTCACAATAAGTGCTCTGGTTCCATTGAATCGGGAAAGCAGTGCTGTAGTCTGACCTGTATTCGTGTTCGAAAGTTCTTCTGCGTATCGACTCGGCGGCAACCTCTGCTGGGGGCGCCGCAGGCCTACCGCCTGGTGCGGCGCGAAGACCTCCGTGCTGTTGATATGTTGATGCAGCCGGGCACGACGGCTGATGCGACTCAACTGGGCGTTCGGGTGGGTGTGAATGGGAGGGGAGGCTGGTGGTTCAGCGGTGACTGGGGTAAGGCGTGTGCCCTGGGCTCTGGTGAGCTCACCCTCCCTTGTCAGCGGAATACCAGCCGTACAGGCTTCGCAGGAGACCCATTCGCGGGGTTGAGCCAAGGCTCTTCAGGTGTTGTCAGCATGTTGTTGCACCCCCAAGCGCGATTAGCATGCGCAGCAATCGATGATTGCCATGAACCCGATACATTGCTGGATCTAAATCGCTGAAGGCAAATGCTTTGCAGCACATCTGTTCTTTTCGGAAATCCTGAAATGATGGCCGAGGTGAGCGAGGATATAGGGCGGGGTTTCTGGAATCGTCGGAGAGATAAGTCAAAGGGGGATTCATTTATAGCGATGCAGCTTGTCCATGCACGGGAGGTGTGTTGGATTAAGTGCAGGGTTTGCCCATTCAGCTACTGGATTACCAGGAGGCGCGAGCCCGTCCAGTCCTGTTGCGGCACATAAAGCCAGGCTAGTTGAAGAGCCGCTTGACCGCCACTACCATCGCTATCCCAGAGCAGTTGATTTGAGTTAGTATTAAAGATGAACTGTCCGACTCCAGCTGCAGCAGTGGCTAAGCCGGTGTCATTCTCGATGTATTTGCCAGCAGCAAAAAGATCCATACCGCTCGCCAGTCCGCCACCAAAGCCAGCGGCAGACACTTCAACAAAATCGTGGCTGCCTTCGAAATCGACAATTGAATCAGCGTGCTGTACATCGGGCAATAGGTAGCGGAAACGATCATTGCCTGATCCACTAGATAGCCAGTCATACCCTAGTCCTCCGATTAGCACATCATCCCCTTCCTCGCCATATATCGTGTCATTTCCATCTCCACCATCTAGGGTGTCATTGCCTTTGCCGCCATGGATCATGTCCGATCCAAGTCCCGTCGTTATGGTGTCAGAACCAGAGCCAGAATTGATGACAAACTGTTCGACACCAACCACAGAGCCACCCAGGCCAAATGTGGTCAGAGTTGTGGAATCGCTGAGCAGGAGGCTCAAATCAATCGACTGATTAGAAACATTAAGACTTAATCTGTCAAATCCTTCTCCGCCATCTATGCTGTCATTAACTCCGTGGCTTGTTATGGTGTCGTCACCTTCGCCCCCAAGCAGGCTGTCGCCGGACTGAAGTACTGGCAAGGCACTGTCTCCAGCAACTCCACCATATTCGATCAATGTGTTGACACCATAATAGTTGTATTGAGAGGTATCATACCAAAAACCATTGTAAAGCTGGATGGCATAGTCCTCGCCACCGTAGCCTGAAGGTTCAGATGTTGCCCAGTTTGAATAGCCAGGCTGGCTTGCCAAGCTATGGTCATAAAAGACAATTTCAGCTTCGGGCCCCTCAGTCCAGTGCCAGGTTCCATTCGCGGTGAGATCGGAAGCACCCAGCCAAAAGCTCTGTGAGCCAAAGGCGTTGGTCAGGAAGTCCTTTTCGTCAGCGCTGGTAATCGTAGCAAGATAACCTTGACGACCAAAGAACTGATTCGATGCTGCGGCACTTTGAGCCTCATCCCTGGATTGGAATATAGCAAGGAATTGATACCAGTGCTGGTTGCTTGGGTTGTAAATTGCTTCATCTGTAAAGTTATCCTCATCCAGCAAGATGTCGTTACCAGCGCCACCAGAAAGATGATCCTGTCCACCACCACCTCCAGAAAGGTATTCCGCAGCATCGCTACCGGTTAAAACGTCGTCCCCAGCTCCGCCATTGGCGCTGCCTCCATCGGCTTCCAGATGCAGTTGATCGTTACCGGCGTCACCATAGAGATAGTCATAGCCGGCACCACCCCAAAGGGTGTCATTGTCATCACCCCCGTAAAGGTTATCCGCGTCATCACCACCAACAAGTTCATCATTACCCTTCTGTCCGTCCGCCTGTCCCCCTCCACTCCCTGTATCAAGGTAATCATCTCCATCACCACCATACAGAGCATCGGACCCAGCGCCGCCACGTAGAGTGTCATTTCCATCGAACCCTTCAAGTTGATCATCTCCATCGCCAATGACTATATGATCATTACCGCTGCCAGCACGGATGCGGAATCTTTCAATGGCAAGGACGGAACCTCCCAAACCAAAGGAGGCCATAGCTGTGGGATCCGAGAACAACAGGTTCAAATCCTGAACCTGTTGGGTGAGGTTAAGGTCTAGGTTGTCAAATCCATCACCACCATCAATCTCATCACTCAAGCCGACGCTCATGATGGTATCGTCTCCGCCACCGCCGTGCAGCACGTCTCCGGGTAGCAGAAAAGGTCCAGAACCATCGCCTGCCATTCCCCCATACTCAACAAGAATTTTGAGATAATAGTAATGGGGAATATCAGCCCAAAGCCCACCAGATTGCCAGGCGGAAGAGTATTCTTGATAGCCTTTGTTCGGCTCGCCGGTGCCCCAATTGGAGTAGCCAGGCTGAATAAGTTGCCCTTGGATATAAAATGCTTCAGGTGACTCTGGCCCAGCAGCCCATGTCCACGTACCGTCCAAGTCGCCGTCTGAAGCTGCTATCCAGAATTGCTCAGAGGCAAAAGCTTTTTCCAGAAACTTCTGCTCCTCTTCACTGGTAATTGTGACCATATATCCTTGTCGATTCGAAAAGGCATTCAGGCCTGCGAAGCCGAGCGCCGGAATCCAAGGAAGAGCAGTGGATTTCAGCTCATACCAGTGATTATTTCCTGGATTGTAGATTGGATCAACAAAGATTGAATCACCATCGCTCAGATAATCATTGCCGGCACCTGCTGAGATGCTGTCCTGGCCAGTGCCGCCGACGAGATAATCTGCGCTATCACTACCGATGAGGGAATCATCGCCATCCTCCCCATAGGCAGTTCCCCCATCAGCACCTACATCCAGGAAATCATCCCCCACTCCTCCATAAAGGGTGTCGATTCCGGCCCCGCCATGCAGGGTGTCATTGCCAGCGTCTCCCTGCAGATGATCTTGTCCGTCTGCGCCAGCTAGACCATCTTCACCGGCATCGCCATACGCGTATCCCCCACCATTCCCGAGGATGAGCTGGTCATTGCCATCGCCTCCGTAGAGGGCATCGATGCCGCCGCCGCCCTGGAGGGTGTCATTACCGTCGCCGCCATAGAGCGTGTCATTGTCAGCACCGGTTGTGATGTGATCGTTACCACTGCCGGCCCTTATCGTGAACTTCTCCACGCCCACCACAGCGCCACCCCCTCCCGTAAACGACACGGTAGTGGGATCATTGAGCACAAGGAAAATATCTTCGAGGTAGCGTTCCACGTTTATGTCTAGTCTGTCAGAGCCTTCCCCGCCATCTATGCTGTCGTTCAGCCCCTTGCTGTTGATGTTGTCATCGCCAGATCCCCCCGATAATGTGTCGCCTGCCTGAATCACAGGGTTGGTGCCATCGCCAGGCATACCCCCATATTCAATGATTAGGGGTAAATAGTAATAGTATGACAAGTCACTCCACTGATCGCTGTAGTAAAGACCGGCAGAGATCTCACCGCCATAGCTGCTTGGTTCACCGGGTCCCCAGTTCGAAAAGCCGGGCTGATCCACCAAACCTTGAACAAAAAAGGTGGAGCCAGTTTCCGGCCCAGCCATCCAGCGCCAGGTTCCTTCCCCATCGGCATCGGAGGCTGCTAACCAGCTGAGGTTCTTTGAAGAGGTCTGGAACGCTTTAGCAATGAATGCCTGCTCTTCAGCGCTTGTGATTGTGAGCAGATACCCTTGGCGATTGGAGAGTCTCCGGGATGCCGCGTATTCCAATGCCCCGGACCAGGGAAGATAGGTCTCAACATAACGATACCAATGACCATTTTCTGGATTGTAGATCGCGTCGTCAAGGAGACCATCCCCATCATCCAGATAGTCGTTCCCTTCTCCCCCATCCAGGAGGTCTATGCCACCTCCACCATAAAGAGCATCACCTCCATCGCCGCCGTAGAGCTGATCGCTTCCTGTGGGTCCGGTGGCACCCCCGCCACCTCCAATGGCTGCGGCCGCGAAGCCGATGTCTGGATTGTTACCACCGCCGCCATAGAGCACATCGCTACCCCCACCACCAAAGAGGGTGTCGTTGCCCTCCCCACCTTGGAGAAAGTCGGGATCCGCGCCGCCGTAAAGCTTGTCATCGCCTGACTGGCCATCGGCATTGCCACCGCCAGCCTCAAGGTCGAGCCAATCGTCTCCGTCTCCACCATAGAGATAGTCATAGCCACCTCCCGCGAGCAGGGTGTCATTGCCAGCCCTTCCATCTAGATTATCGCTCCCATCCGTGGTCTGGAATCGATCGTTGCCGCTGCCACCTGCAATGTAGAATTGCTCAACGCGGATCACATATCCCGAAGTGCCGAGAGGGGCCGCTACTGCGGCATCGACAATCTCCAGTACCTGATCTTGGGTTTGATTGCGAAAGTTCAGATCCAGTCGGTCCAAGCCATCGCCACCATCCACGCGGTCATTAGCACCACCGCTGGAGATATAATCGTCACCCTCTCCCGCCAGGAATACATCCCCGGGGAGATTTACCGGTTCGGTAGCGTCGGCGGACATTCCGCCGTATTCAACAAGAGTGTAGAGGTGGTAATAAGTGGATTCGGGCAGATCGTTCCATGTGCTCCAATAGGTAATCTGGCCAAAGTCCTCGTCGCCTTGACTATTGGGTTCGCCATCATTCCAGTTTGCATAGCCTGGCTGAATGCCCTGTCCCTGGACGTAAAACACACTGCCGGCCTCCGGCCCGTCAACCCAGCTCCAGGTTCCTTCCAGATCGATGTCAGAGGCACCGATCCAGAGTTGCTGGAAGCCAAAATTGGCATTCAGGAAGGCCTGCTCTTCTGCATCCGTAATGGTAACCAGGTATCCCTGTCGGTTGGAGAGGGAATTGGAAGCGGCAAATGACTGTGCTTCTTTCCAGCTCATGTAGGACGTGAAGAGCTGGTACCAGTGACCATTGGCGGGATTGTAAATCGGCTCCTCGTAAGTCCCGTCCCCATCCGAAAGGCTATCATCGCCCGCCCCACCAGTGAACGTATCGAGACCGCCACCACCATAGAGATTATCCCCGCTGTCTCCTCCCACGAGGGAATCATTGCCAGATCCGCCATCGGCATATCCTCCCCCAGCGCCCACATCTAGGAGATCATTGCCACTGCCGCCAGATAGATAATCCCAGCCGCCATAACCGTATAGATCATCATCGCCCCCGAAACCTTCCAGCGAATCATAGCTGTAGTCATCTTTGGGATTCTCTTTGGGGCCACCCGAGAGAAGGTCTCTCCCCTCCCCGCCTCGCAGATAATCACCTCCGATTGTGCCATAGGTGATGGTGTCGTAGGAGCTGACGGCAAAAGTTGTTGTCTGTACAGAAGCGCCAAGCACATTGCCGGCACCATCGCGAATCTTGCTCGTATCGATCTCTAATCGGTAGCCAATACCGGGATCCATCTGATCTACGGTCAGCTGAACCTGCCGGCCGTTATCACGGAAAACTGCGGTTGTTCCTGTGATCGTTGTGTCCGGTGGAGGAAGTAAACGGAAAATATCCGCAACAGCCGCAGTTAGCTCTACGGTCTCAGAAAAAGTAAAGCGGAACGTGCGGAACGCACGACCTACGCTATCGCCTTCGCGTATATTCTGATCGATGATGGAGGGCGCGACCGTATCTGGAGTGAGCAGCAGCGTGAGCTGGTCAGAGAGTCCCACATTGCCAGCACTATCGGTAACGCGCACCCGCACGCGCGCCTCATTGCCCCCGGCGGCTTCGATAGACGGCAGCACTGCGCGCAGATCATAAGGGTAGGTGGGATCTGCTGAAGTGATGACACCGTTCACCAGCACTTCGACCCGATTGACAAGAACATCATCGCGAATAATGGTTCGCAGAGACAGGGTGCTTCCCTCCTGAACCTGGATGCCGGGAGTGAGCGGGTCAATGTCAAGGCCCGCGCTGTTGATCGTGCAGGTGGGCGCAATGCCATTGAGGTCCGGGGCAATGACGTTCACCACCTGAAGCGCGTTGCTTGATCCAGTGGTAAGAACATGGGCAAAACCACCGGCAAAAGCCACATCGACAGGCCTGGCCGACAGGGTTACGCGCGTGGCATTGGCAGCCGTATTCGCGGGATCGCGCGTGTCAATAAGATCCAGCACATTGGCCCCAAAAACCCCACCAGGATCTCCAACAATGACTCCCTGTCCCGATCCCGTCAGGGCAATGGCAGTGCCACCGATGGTGGTGATATCCGGGCCACTAATGACAGCAGGAGACCCTGGGTCTGACACATCAATCGTGGCGTAGCCACCTGAGAACCCGTCCGAAGCTGGCACGTAGAGAATGCCATCGGCAGCATAAATCTTGCGGTCGCTATAGGAATTGACCTGGCCAGAAATGTTGGTGCTGCCACGGCTCACCAGTACCAGGCCACTAATCTCAAAGATGTTCAGCTGGCCGCCATATATAAGTGC
Organism: Cyanobium sp.; assembly: GCA_044337665.1. Taxonomy (GTDB): domain Bacteria; phylum Cyanobacteriota; class Cyanobacteriia; order PCC-6307; family Cyanobiaceae; genus Cyanobium. The sequence continues at coordinate 200 of JBIIND010000396.1, read as the reverse complement.
ATACAGGTAATTGCCTTCACGGGCCAGGCCCATGATGCTGCCACCGGCAGAGGTGACGCCAGTGGCTTCGCCAGTGAGCAGGTCATAGACCCTGATTTCCGAACCGGAGGCCACGAACGCGGAGCCATCCAACGTCTCCACCTGCTCGGCTGGGATCGCGATGCTGTGCTGCAGCGATGGTTCGCTGGGATTGGTGAGAT
>JBIIND010000332.1:0-2811 GCA_044337665.1 Cyanobium sp. | reverse complement strand
TCTCGGTGGCGGAATTTCATCGCCTCTGTGAGCTGCTGCCGGAGCGGCGGCTGGAGCTGATCGACGGGGAGGTGCTGGAGGTGATCGCCAAAGGAACCCGGCACACCGCCGTGGTGCATCGGCTGGCGCGGGCGTTTGCGCCCCTTCTGGAGAGCAGCGGCGGCACAGCGGCCGCCCCGCCGCCCTGGGAGCTGCGAATCGAAGCCCCGCTGGATCTCGGCGAGGGGCAGGAGCCTGAACCCGATCTGGCGGTGGTGACGGCCCGGGCCGATGCCTGGCTCCATACCCATCCCACCGCCGCCCATACGCTGCTGGTGGTGGAGGTGGCGGACGCCAGCCTGGCGTACGACCTGGACACCAAGATGCGCCTCTACCGCCATAGCGGCATCGCCAACTACTGGGTGGTGGATGTGCGGGATCCAGCCTGCTTCTTTTTGCTGCAGCAGCCCCAACCCGATCCATTGCTGCTGACCCTGCGCCAGCGGGTGGAGGCCTTGGTGGCGGAGCTCCGGCAGGGCTAGGAGCCTGGTGCGGAGTCGGACGCGTCCAGCGACCGGAGCGCCGCCTGGGATTGTTCATTCCCGGGCGACAAAGATCAGCAGGCGGTTGTGCGCCGGCATGGCGATGTCGGCCAACGAATCCAGCCCCAGGCGACGGGCCTGCTCGATCAACCTCACCGCATCGCGCACGCCCATGGCCGGATCCAGGCTGCGCAGGTGCGCGTCGAAGGCTGCGTTGCTCGGCGCGGTGGGGAGGCCGTTGTCGTGGAAGGGGCCGTAGAGCAGCAGGCGTCCGCCCGGGCGCAACACCCGCCGGCTGCCCGCCAGAAGTGGTGCCAGCGCCGCCTCCGGCACGATATGGCAGGTGTTGGCCGTAAACACGGCGTCGTAGTCACCGCCCGGCCACGGCTCCGCTTGCGCCACATCCAGGGCGATCGGGGCGGGGAGGGCGGCAGCGGGCGCCAGCTCCCCGGGCTCCACGCTGGCCAACGCCCCGGCCAGATCCGGCAGCCCTTCGGGGCGCTCACTGCTTTGCCAGTGCAGGCCTGCCATCTGGCGACAGAAGAAGCGGGCGTGTTGCCCGCTGCCCGAGCCGATCTCCAGCACCCGCGCTCCCTGGGGGAGCCAGTCGCGCAGCACCGCCAGGATCGGTTCCTTGTTGCGTTCGCAGGCAGGGGAGAAAAGCATGGGAGCGGAGGGCGGCGGGCGACCGGTGGCCCCGGCCACCAGGATGGTGGCAGCCCCGCCCTCTCCCCATGCAACTGGTTGTCCTTTTGCTGGTCCTGGTCATCGCGGGGGCGTGGATGAGCCGCCTTGGCGGTGGCCCATCGCTCTCTCCGCTCCCGCCGAACGCCCCGCGCCCCACCGAAACCCTGCAGCGGCTGGACAAGGCCGTGGAAGCGGCCGGCCAGGCGGACCGACAACGGCTGGATGACGCCATGAAGGGGGTGCGCTGAGGTGTCCGATCGCCCCCAGACTGGACCTCGACGGCGCCACCCAGGGGAGGAGATCTTTGGCCGACCATCCACCGCCCGCGGGCGGTCCCGTTCCCCTGGAACTACCCGCCGGCGTGCACCAGCTCTGCCGCTGCGGCCGCAGCCGCCATGGCTGGTTCTGCGATGGGGCCCACCTCGGCACCGGGCAGGTGTCCTATGAGCTGCGCCTGGAACAGGCCCGCACGGTGCTGCTGTGCGGCTGCGGCCGCTCCCTTCGCTTTCCCCTCTGCGATGGCCGCCACGCCAAGCCGTTGCGGCGGCCGTGGTGGCGCTGGCCCAGGGCTTAGCCCCGCACCGGGTCCTGGTGATCGGCCCCGATTGGCAACGAATTCTTAATCGGAGCGGTAAGGGCAGGCTGCCTTTCCTGGGCTGCCGTTAGCTTCCCGCAGTTGAATTCCCGCACGGATGAATCGCTTTCCCTTCGTTGCCCCTGGCCTTCTTGCCGCGTCCTTCCTGACCACGCTCCAGTCTCCTGCCCTGGCTCAGGTTTCCAGGGCGAATCCAGCCGCCGGCGATGCCATGGTGATGAGCACCAACATCACCCAAGCGCAGGTGCTGCAGGCACAGCAGGCCTGGTGCAAGGCCCTGCTGGCCATCAGCCAGGCCTACCGCAGTGGTGGCTTCGCCCAGGCCCGGGCCACGGCCGCGAAGGTGCTTGATGAGGCCTACGGCTATGAATATGGCCCGGTGGCCTTCAAGCCCACCCTCACCAGCGGTGCCCAAACCTTTCGCCCCACCAAGGATGGCGCTCTGGCCTATTTCGTTGGTGGCGATCCCCGTTATCCCAACGATCGCGGTTTCGCCATCAAACCCTGGGACAAGTGCAGCATCCGCACGCAGGTGATCCAATTGCATGGCGGTGTTGCCATCACCATGGGCAATGTTGATCTCACGGACAGCAGCGGCAAGCTGACCACCGTGGATAAAACCTGGGCTTTCCTGCGCGAGCCTGACGGCGAAACTCGCATCGTGCTGCACCACTCCTCCCTTCCCTACGTGCCGCCAGCAGCCGCCACACCCTGAAGCTCTTCCTGATTAGGGCTTCCAGCCCAGGATCATCGAAATGCCCGAGCAGGCGTTGATGTTTACACCCGTCCTCCTGCTCAGCGCAGCCCTGGTGAACCAGGCCTCGCCCGCCTGGCCTGCCGCTGCCCATCCATCCCCTTCCGGATGGATCGTGCGCCAGCCCTCCGGTCCGATGGTCGGCGATGAGGTGCCCGTGCCGTCGGTGATCCAGCGCTTCATCACCCTCTATAAAGAGGGCAAGGTCGACGAAGCGGTGGCCCTGCTCTGGGATCCGCTGGAGCGGATTTTCC
>JBIIND010000331.1:0-2823 GCA_044337665.1 Cyanobium sp. | reverse complement strand
TCGGTGACAGGGTCTGAGCCCACCACCGAGCCGTCGAGTTGGCGACCATCCGCCAGGGTGACGAAGACGGAGTCGACGGACTCGACGACGTGGGCGTTGGTGAGCACCAGACCGCGGCCCCCATCGATGACGACGCCGGAACCCTGGCCTCGTTCCCGCAGGGAGCCGGACGGATCGCCGAAGAGGTCGCGCAGCAGCGGATCGAGGATTGTCGGGTCGAAGGCGGTGCTGGTGGTGGTGCGTTCGGTGTCGATGCGCACCACGGCGGGACCGACGCGGCGCACCGCATCGGCCACGAAGCTGTGGCGTTCCGCGGAGGGCGGGGACTCGTTGGCGGCCCGGGCCGGGAGGGGGGCGAGCAGCAGACCGGGCAGGAGGAGCAGGGGCAGCAGGAGGGCCCGCAGGGAGACGAGCCAGCGGTGGACGGAGCGTTTCACGACGGCTGTCAGGGCGGGATCGCGGAGGGCGGGGGGCAAACGCTAAGCACCTCCGGCAGATCCCAGCGCAGCAAGCGGTGGCGGATTTCCCCCGACGCCTCCAGCTCGAGCAGACGACCGCCGGGATCGTTGGGGCGACCGAGGGGGCAGGGCTGGACCGGGGGAAAGGGGCAGAGGGTGGAAGGACAGCCCAGCAGCGGCCGCGCGGCGGGACCCGGCAGCCAGCCCTGCCAGTGCTGGTGGACGTGACCGAACACCAAACCCCTCGCTGCGGGCCGCTCCGCCAGCAAGGTCAGCAGGGCATCCCCGTCCTCGAGGGCGATCGTGTCGAGCAGCGCGTCGCCGATCGGACCGGGCGGGTGGTGCACCGCCAGCAGCACCCAGGCCCCGTCGTCGCCCGCCTGGAGCAGCTCCCGGTCCAGCCAGGCCAGCTGGGACGCCCCAAGACGGCCGCCCACCCGACCGGGACAGTGGCTGTCGAGCAGCAGCAGGCGCCAGGAACCGGGCCCCTGACCCAGGGGCAGCCGCGCCGGCGCCAGCACCGCCTGGCGACCGAGGGCCGCCCGCAGGCGCAACAGATGTTCGTGATTGCCGGGCAGGAGCGCCGCGGCCGGGAGGGAGGGGTCGTGGGCGAGCAGGTCCCGCAGCCGCGCATAGCCCCCCCAGCTCTCGTCGTGGCAGAGATCGCCGCTGAGCAGCAGCCGATCCGGCGGCGTTCCGTCCTGGGCAAGCTGGGCCAGGGTGGCAGCCAGGGCGTGTTTCAGCAGGGCCAGGGAGGGCCGGCCCCGGCAGAGCCCGTTGGGATCGGCCAGCAGGTGAGGGTCGCTGAGCTGGAGAATGCGCATGCCCGGGGGTTTCCCCAGGAGCCTTTGCTCCATTCCGGGGGAGGGGATCTAAGTTTGCCTCGCCGCGTCGCGACCGCCATGCCCGCCATCCCCCCCGGCACCCGCCAGCGTTGCAACCTCTGCCAAGTGGAGATCCAGGGGATGGTTGGGGGTAACGATCTCGTCCATTTCTCGATGGGGGCGCCCGGCAGCCGCGCCAAGCTCTGGGCCCGGGTGTGTCAGTACCTGCGCAGCCCTGAACAATGCCGGCAGTGCCTGAATCAGGATCCCCAGCTGCGCGGGACCGTCACGGCGAACGATTACTACGCGGAGGCGCCGATCCTCAACCTGGGCAGCCCGGGGCAGGGCGGGGCCAGCGGGGCGGCGGACGGTAATCCCGTAGGGTGAGGGCAAGCCCACCGGGCCGGACCCAGTCCTGACGCGCAGCCCCAGAACGGGCTGGCCACGGAAGGGGCCCATTGGACGCAACCGCGGCCCGGGCGGTCCCGCCGACCCGGTCCCCTGCCTTGCCGCACCCCCTCACCCCCGAGATCGAACGCCACGCCGCCCATGCGGCGGCGGAGGCCGGCCTGGAACTGCGGGGTGTGGAGGTGCTCACCCACCGCATCCCGATGGCGGTGAGGGTCTTGGTGCAACGCACGGACGGCAGCGACGTCAGCCTGGACGAATGCGCCGCCCTCAGCGCTCCTCTGGGCGAGGCACTGGAGGCCACGGGGCTGATCGAGGGCGCTTACGTGCTCGAGGTCAGCAGCCCCGGCATCGGCGAAGACCTGCACAGTGACCGCGATTTCAACAGCTTTCGCGGCTTCCCTGTGGAGGTGCTGCGCAGGGAGGCCAGCGGCCAGTCCAGCCAGGCCGGGCTGCTGCTCGGCCGGGACGATCAGGCCGTTCTGCTCAACCTGCGGGGCCGCACCGTGCGCATTCCGCGCGAGGAGGTGGTGCAGGTGCGCCTGACCAACCCCGACGGCGATCCCTGAGCCACCCATCCCGCGTCCCCCCACAACCGAATCCCCACAACCGAATCCCCCATGGCGCTCGTACTGCTGCCCGGCCTGAACAACCTGATCGAGGACATCAGCGAGGAGAAGAAACTCGCTCCCCAGGTGGTGGAGTCAGCCCTACGCGAAGCCTTGCTCAAGGGCTACGAGCGCTATCGCCGCACCCTCTACCTGGGGATCAGCGAAGACCCTTTCGACGAGGACTATTTCAGTAACTTTGACGTCGCCCTCGACCTGGATGAGGAGGGCTATCGGGTCCTGGCCAGCAAGATCATCGTCGAGGAGGTTGAGAGCGAGGACCACCAGATCGCCATCGACGAGGTGCGGCAGGTGGCGGAGGATGCCCAGATCGGCGACACGGTGGTGCTGGACGTCACGCCGGAGAAGGATGACTTCGGACGCATGGCCGCCGCCACTACCAAGCAGGTGCTGGCCCAGAAGCTGCGCGATCAGCAGCGGCGCATGATCCAGGAGGAGTTCGCGGACCTCGAAGACCCCGTGCTCACAGCCCGGGTGATCCGCTTCGAGCGGCAGAGCGTGATC
>JBIIND010000330.1:0-2824 GCA_044337665.1 Cyanobium sp. | reverse complement strand
TCCGTGAGGATCGGCCCCGGCCAGCCCATGAAGCGATGCAGCCCCCCCGCTTCAGCCACCACCCCCTCGCCGGGCTGGAGGTGCAGATGGAAGGTGTTGGCCAGCACCATGCGCGCGCCGGTCTCGACCAGCTGCGGCACCGTGATGCCCTTCACCGTCGCCAGGGTGCCGACGGGCATGAAGCGCGGGGTGGGCACCGGGCCATGGGGCGTCTCCAGGCAGCCGCAGCGAGCCTGGGTGCGCGGGCAGCGGGATTGGATCCGGAAGGCAGAGTTGGGGGCGATCGCCACGGGGCCGTCTCTGGCCCGACGCTAACCGCCCCCCCATGCGCCCTCCGCCCACCCCCTCCTGGCTGCGGGATCTGAGCGGGGCCTGGATCTTCTATTCGGTGCTTCCCGCCGGTCCATGGATCCAGCCCCGCTTCGCGCGCATCGCCCGCTTCGCCCCCTGGATCGGCGCCGTTCTCGGCGGCCTGCAGGCCCTGCTCTGGGCGGCGCTGGAGGGCAGGGTGCCGACCCTGGCCCAGGTGGCCCTCGTGCTGGCCCTGGCGCTCTGGCTCACCGGCGGCCTGCACATGGACGGCGCCATGGACACCGCCGACGGGCTGGCGGCGGGGGATCGGCTGCTGGAGGCGATGGACGACAGTCGCGTCGGCGCCAGCGGCGCCCAGGCCCTGGCCCTGCTGCTGCTGCTGCGCGGCGCGGCGCTGGCCTGCCTGGGGGCCGCGGCCCCGATGGCGCTGGTCTGGGCGGCGATCTGGGGTCGGGTGGCCCCCCTGGCGGCCATGGCCCACTTCCCCTACCTGCGCCCCGGTGGCACGGCCGCCTTCCACCGCCACCACTGGGCCGGGCTGGGGGTGGAGCTGCGGCCCACCCTGCTGCTGCTTCTGTGCCTCACCCCGGCGACGCTGGCTCTGGCCCCGCCGCCGGCCCTGGCGGTGGGCCTGCTGGCTGGCGCGCTGCCGGCGCTGGCGGTGCCGCGCTGGCTCGGACGCCGGCTCGGAGGGCACAGCGGCGACAGTTACGGGGCCTGCGTGGAATGGGGCGAGACCCTGGCCCTGCTGCTCAGCGCCCTGGGGGTGACGCTGGCAGGCTGAGGCGAAAGGCGTTGCCCCGCTCGGGCAGCTCGGCCGACACCGCCGCCGGCGACTCGACCAGCTCCAGGCTGCCCCCCAGGGCGCGGGCCAGATCACGGGCCAGCGCCAGGCCCAGGCCGGTGCCGGGGCGCGCGCGACCGCTGCGGCCGCGCACGCCCCGCTCGAAGATCGCCTGCCGCTCGTCCGGCTCGATCGGCGGACCGCCGTCCCACACCGTGAGCTCCAGGAGCCCGTTGGCCTCACGGCCATGCAGCCCCACCGCCACCCCCTGGGGGCTGTAGCGAAAGGCGTTCTCGAGGAGGTTGGCCAGGATCTCCGCCACGGTGCCGCTGTCGCCCCGCCAGGTGGGAAGGACCACGGGCCCCTGCCAGCTGCGGCCCTGGAGACTGGCGGTGGCGGCGGCGCGCTGCAGCAGCGGCTCCAGCAGGTCGACCAGGGGCTGGCCCTCCGGCCCACTCCCCAACGGCGGCAGCAGCAGCGGCTGGGGAGCGGCGGCGGGGGCGAGCAGCGCCTCGGGGCGGGCCAGGCTGCTCAAGGCGTCCACATAGCGGTTCAGCTGCCGCTCCTCCGCCAGCAGCCCCTCCACCAGGGAGCGGTTATCGCTGTCCTGATCGAGCCGGCGCAACAGCAACTGGCCAAAGGTGCGCAATGCGGTGAGCGGATTGCGCAGCTGATGCACCAGCAAGCGCAGCCGCTCCTCCTGGAAGGCGAGCTGTTGCTCCAGCCGCCGCTGCTCGTGATCCAGGGCGAGGGCCTCCGTGAGGCAGAGGGCCACGGCCTGGAGGCGCTGGGCCAGGGGTTCGGGCCAGAGCGACGTTTCGCTCTCCACCTGCAGGGCGCCGAGCAACACCTGCTGATGGCGCAGGGGCAGCCAGCGGCGCTCCTCCGCCGGCACCCGCAGCCGGCTGGCGCTGTCCACGGGCGGCAGGGCCCGCCCATCCACGGGCCAGTGGCCGACGGGGACCAGGCTGGGCTGGCCCTCCGGGCCCTGATGGGCGACGTAGACCACCAGGGAGCGCACCGCCTGGCAGTCGACGAACTGGGCAAGCTGGTGCTGCAGGAGGTTCAAAAACCGCTCCGAGACAGGCATCACGGACAGCGGAGGGGCGGAAGGGGGAAGGGGCTGGGCAAGCGCGCCGCCGGGGCTTCACAAAAATTCTTGGGTGACCGCGGGGCGATTTGAGAAAAAAGCCTTAAGGTGGATGTATCGATCACTACCTAGCGGCCCCCCAGAAGGCGGCAGGTCACGGTCTCGACGGCCGGGGTTGCGCCCACCACGCATCCAAGGCTACAGCAGGGGAAGCAGCGTCCCTGTTGCTGTCGCGCCCCCTGGGGCGTTGGCGTCGCTCCGCTGATCGGCCTCCGATCCTCTGCCGGACCACCGACGTAGGGACGACGGCCCTCCTCACCGGGGGCCTCGATCATGGCGCCTGTGTCCCGCAGCGCCCGCCGACTCTGCCGGCACCAGTTGTTCCCCGTCTCCGGCGGCTCCGAACTGCTGTTCTCCCCCGCCACCCCCCCCTCCGTTCCTCTCCAGCCTCCCGTCCGGGAGCACCGACATGTCCAAGAAGCGCAAGCGCATCAGCCGCCGCCGTCTCGCCGGCCAACGCGTTCTCGCCCACGTCCCCACCTTCAACCGCGAGACCGGCTCCCACACGCCGGTCACGGCCGCCCGCCGCTACATCGCCGAATCCGACCTGGTGCCCCCGGCGATCCTCAACGTGCGGC
>JBIIND010000329.1:0-2831 GCA_044337665.1 Cyanobium sp. | reverse complement strand
TTGCGCCACTGAGTCGGAGGCTGATCAGCCGCCATCATCTGCAGGTTTTTGGCGGAACGTTGGTGAGACGGGTGAATCTTTCGTCTGACTCGCGGCGTGTCAGCTCGGTTGAGATTGAGAACGTGGCAACGCAAGCAGTTCAGGTGATTGACGAGCTGGATGCTGTGGTCTTGGCCGTTGGTGCAAAAGGGCTCAAGTCGCTGATGGCTCAATCGCCAGAGCTCAGCAAGGCAGCACCAGAGCTTGTTGGCGCCGCTTCGCTTGGTTCGATCGATGTCGTGTCAGCACGTCTATGGCTGGATCGTTATGTGCCAATCGCTTACCCAGCCAATGTGTTCTCCCGCTTCGAATCACTGAAGGGCTCTGGGGGCACTTTTTTCATGCTGGATCAGCTGCACAAGGATGCTCAACGGGCTCTCTGGGGTGATGAGCAGCCCCAGGGCTCGGTGGTCGCCAGCGACTTTTACAACGCATCGGCGATCGCCGTGATGAGCGATCAAGAGATCATCGATCGGCTCATGCGCGACCTGCTTCCCATCGCTCATCCCGAATTCACCAATGCCAGGGTGGTTGATTGCGAGGTACGGCGCTACCCAGGCTCGGTGTCGCTCTTTTCTCCGGGCAGCTTTAGACAACGGCCACCCTTGCAAACCTCCGTGGAGTCGATCGTCTGCGCTGGCGACTGGGTGCGGATGGGTGACAAAGAACATGGAGCCAAGGGTCTGTGTCAGGAACGAGCCTATGTGTGCGGGCTGGAGGCAGGGAACTCCCTGATCAGACGCAAGATTGTCAACGGTGCCGATCACTCGCATCCCGTTCTCCCCATTCGGGCAGATGAGCCACAAGTCGTTCTAGGCCGTGTCCTCAACAAGCTCGTCATGGATCCAATCGAAGCCCTTGGTCTGAACCTGCCGTGGTTGATTTCCTAACGCGTGCTCCCCTGACGGCCGACCGCATTCAGGACCTTCTTGCTGGGGGTGCCCCGCTCGTGCAGGCAAAGGCAAACCTGATGAGGTCGTAAGCTCCGCACCCCTCAAGATGCGCTCAGGCCTAGCGGTGCATCTGCAGGTGGCGTGGGGTGTTTCGCCCCTGCAAGGCCGACCGTAGGACCCGCTGCCTTAGGTGAGCGCCCCACTCCGGCTACGCCGGGGTGGGGCTGGCGGGGGAATTACACCACTCGCGGGGACGCCAGCATTCAGGGCAAAGGGAGCGAGCCGGATCGGGGCCTTGGACGGGCCCGTGGCCGCTTTCACACCACCCAGATCTCCTCCAACGCCAACACCAGCCCCTCCGCCAGCTCGCCGCCATCGAGCCGGCTGGCATTCTCCAGCCGCTCGGCGATTCCCTGCTCACCGCCCCGCCAGATCTCCACCGCCCGCTCCGTGGGCAGCAGCAGCCAACCCAGCCGGGCGCCATTGGCCTGGTAATCATCCATCTTGCGGCGCAAGGCGGTGACGCCCCGGGGACCTTGATCGCTGGGGCTGGCGATCTCCACCACCAGATCGGGGCAGAGGGGCGGAAAGCCGCGCCGCTGCTCTGGGCTGAGGGCCTGCCAGCGCTCCCTGCGCAACAACGACAGGTCCGGGCTCAGCACCGAACCATCGGCAAGTCGGAAGCCCGTGGAGCTGTCGAAGGCGATCCAGGCACCGGCGCCTGGACCATCTGCCCAGGCCAGAAGCCGCTGGCCCAGACGCAAGCTTCTCGCTCCCGTCTCTCCTCCCGTTGGCGTCATGGCGATCACTGCTCCATCGGCCGCCAGCTCCAGCACCGCCTCGGGATTGGCCTGGCACACCCGCTCGAACTGTTCCGGCGTCAGCCGCAGATCCCAGGGCAGCAGCAGCGGCGCGGGCTCCAGCTCCGTTGGCTGGTTGGTGGCGGGTGAGGGCGCCAGGGCCATGGGGCTGGGCCTGTTTGGTTGCTGAAATCTAGGGGCGTCCGTTGGCAACGGGAACGGACACACCGATGGCTCCCACCAGAGGCAAGCCATCCTTCCGAGCCAGAACGCAGTTCAGTCGACCTAGCGGGTTTGAAGGCGATGGGCCAACGATGCGCCGCCTTCTCCGTCAACGCCCCGGGTCAGATGCCTGTGCTGCTGCGCCTCCAGGCGCCGCGAAGCCAGTGTTCCGATGTGAGCTACACGGTGACGCGACCGTCTGGATCCCTGATTCAGACGATTTTCCTGGCTCCCAACTCCAGCCAGCCCATCAATCTCGGACGGTTGGCCAGTGGCCAGCACTGGTTCCTGATCAGCGCCACCGGCCGCCCGGGTGGTTGCAACACCGGTAGCCAGAGCCGTTGACTCAGCCCCCCAGCTCCAGCCCCTCCATCAGGGGCGCGGCCACCATCAGCATCAGGCTGCGGCTCTCCAGGGGCGCCCCGTTCGGCAGCCAGCGCTCCGGACGCTCGGGCAGGGCCTCCTCCGGAGGCAGGGCGGTGTCGATCACCCGCAGCCAGCCCACCCGGGAGGGGGGAAGGTCGAAGTGCATCGCCTTGTAGAACGCGTTCATGCCGCACCAGACCAGCGGGCCGTATTCGCCGTCGTTCAGGCTCCAGGCCAGGCAGTGCGACCACTGGGCCCAGTCGGGCTTGGAGAGCTCCACCCCATGCCATTCGCGCCAGGGCAGACCCGCGGCGGCGGTGCCGCTGGGGCGCTGGGTGGCCTCCGGCAGGGGGGGGTCGGGGTTGAGCAGGCCCGCCAGGTGCCGGCGCAGCAGGATCAACCGCCGCAGGAAGCCCCGCATCGCCTCGTCCTCACCGTCGGGTTGCCAGTGCATCCAGCCCAGGGGATTGTTCTGGCACCAGGTGTTGTTATTGCCCCCCTGGCTGCGGCG
>JBIIND010000328.1:0-2835 GCA_044337665.1 Cyanobium sp. | reverse complement strand
TGCAGATTCCTGGCGTTGCTCGCCAGCCGGGCGCTGAACCCCTGGATTTCGCGACAGCGCTCCTCCAGCAGGGCCACCAGGGCGGGTTCCCGCGACGCCTTGGGCAACACCTGCACCAGCACACCGCCACTGCAGACCACCCCGTGGCTGTCGATCTGTTCGCCGACGAACACCGCCGAGGGGGTCTGCTCGGAGTGGAGCAGATAGGAGGCCACGTCCTCGCCGATGCCGCCGCTCACCAGTTCCACCGTGCTGCTGAACGGTTCGCCCTCGCCGAGGTCGCGCACCACGTGCAGATAGCCGGTACCGGTGGCGGTGCGGAAGTCGAAGCCGGGATGGCCGTCGGCGGCGGCCACGGGATTGAGCTCCAGGCTCGGATTGCCCACATAGCCCCGCACCGTGCCATCCCGGCCGGCATCCACCATCAGGCCGCGCAGGGGCCCGTCGGACTGGATGCGCAGGTTGACCCGCCCGTGGGCCACCTTCATGGAGCTGGCCAGCAGCAGGCCGGCGGTCATGGCGCGCCCGAGCAGGGCGGTGGTGAGGAAGGAGAGGCCGTGGCGGCGGCGGGCGAAGCGGCTGGTGGTGGTGGTGGTGACCGCCACCAGCCGGATGCCCCCGCCCGCCGCGGTGGCCCGCAGCAGCTGATCGGCCATTACGTCTCCGGAGCTGGGGGCATCGTAAGGAGCGGTCCCAACCCTCCGCCCTCCAGCCGCCAGCCCCGATCGATCACGCCGCGGAACAGTTCCGGTTCGTGGGTCACCACCAGCAGGGCCTGCTCCCGGCCCAGCTCGGCGAGCAGTTGCAGGATCTCCTCCCGCACCTGCCAATCCAATCCGGCGGTGGGTTCGTCGAGCAGCAGCACGCGGGGCTCGCGGAGCAACTGCACCGCCAGGGCCAGGCGCCGCTGCTGGCCGCCGCTGAGCCGTTCCGGTTCCCGCTGCAGGGTCACCTCCTCCAACCCCACCTTCCGGAGCACCGCATCGGCCTGCTCCGAGCGCAGCCGCTTCCGACCCAGCTTCAACTCCTGACCCACGCTCAAGCCGAGGAAATGGCGTTCGGGGAACTGGAACACCAGGCCGCAGAGCCAGCGGCGCTGGCGGGCCTGGAGGCTCTCCCCGTTCCAGAGGATGCGCCCGGCGTCGGGGTCGGCCAGGCCGCTGATCAATTCGAGCAGGGTGGTCTTGCCGCTGCCGCTGCGGCCCGCCACCAGGGCGGGCTCGCCGGGCGCCAGGGTCAGGCTCACGTCCCGCAGCACCGGCTCGGGGCTGCTGGCGGGGTGGTAGCGAAGCGACTGGAGCTCGAGCATCGTTCCTGCCGGGTGAATCCAGCATGGCGGGTGCCAGGGTGGAGCCGTTCCGCCCATCGCCGTTCCGCCATCCATGCAGGTCCGCTTCCGTGAAGTCGATCCCTTCAGCTGCTGGATCTGGCTGCGCTTCGCCCATCCCCCCGGCCAGGGGGAGCGGGACTACGTGGAGGGGTTGTTTGACAGCTGGTTCGTGCTGGGCAAGCTGGGGGGCTTCAACGCCGAAAACCTGCAGGCCCATGAAGCCGGCGCCGACCTCAGCTGGCTGGCCTGGGAGGAGGAGGTGGCGGAGCGGGCCCTGCCGTCGTTGATGCACAACATGGCGGCGTTTGAATACCAGGCGGAATGGGGCCGTTGCTGGATCGACCTGGGCACCAGTGATGCCCTGGCCCTCGACGTGCTGATCAACGCCCTGCGCCAGCTCGATCGCGATGTGATTGAGATCAGCGAGCTGGTGATCGGTGGTGTGAACGAGGACTGGCCGGTGGAGGAGGTGGAGGACGTCTTCTCGGAGCGATGACGCGCGAGCTGCGCCGCCTGCTGATCGAGCCCTCCCGGCTCGCCGCCGACGGTGAAACGCTGGAGCTGTTGCCGACGGAACGCCGCTACCTGGAGCGGGTTCTGCGTTTTCGCCGCGGGGATCGGCTGGCGGTGGTGGATGGCACCGGCCACCTCTGGAGCGCGGTGCTGGGGGAGGGCGGGCGTCTCCGCCTGGAGCAGGGGCCCGACGCACCGCTGGAGAGCGAGGGGGCGCCAGCGCTGGAGCTGGAGTTGGCGATGGCGGTGCCGAAGCGGGAGGCGGAAACGGTCTGGCGCATGGCGACGGAACTGGGGGCCGACCGCCTGCAACCCCTGCTGGCCCGCCATGGGGTGCGCACGGGACCACCTCCGCGGGAGCGCTGGGCCGCGGTGGTGCGGGAGGCGGTGGAGCAGTGCGAGCGGCTGTGGAGGCCGGTGTTGCTGGAGCCGGCGGAGGCCGAGGGCTGGCTGGCGGCCGGGCCCCAGGACGTGGGGCTTCTGGCCACCCCCCGGCGCGCCGGCCTGGCCTCGCTGGCCCAGGAGCTGGAGAGGGTAGCCGCCCGCCGGGTCGCGGTGTCGCGGGTCACCCTGGCGATCGGTCCGGAGGGGGGCTGGGGTGGGGAGGAGGAACGGCTGGCGGAGGCGGCCGGCTGGATCCCGGTGAGCCTGGGAGCGCCGATCCTGCGCACCCCCACGGCAGCGGTGGCGGGCCTGGCGATGCTGAGCTCCTGGCGGGCGCTCGGCGCCTAGCTCTTCATCATTCCCTTGGCCATCGCCTTGAAGCCGGCCAGATTGGCGCCGGCCAGGCGGCGGCGCATGGGCACCGCACCCCCCGCGGTGACGCAATCGGGGGCGAAGGTGGTCAGGCTCGGGGCCGGCCGTTCGGCCTGGGCCGCCGCCAGCTCGGCGGCGATGGCTTCCACGGTGGTGAGGACTGGCGCGGCCGGCGTCTCCCCGGCCTGGGCGGCGGCTGGGGCTTCGTTGGCCGGGGTCTCGCGGCCCGGGGCGGA
>JBIIND010000327.1:0-2840 GCA_044337665.1 Cyanobium sp. | reverse complement strand
GCTCCGCTGTCGGCGGCACCCCCACCGCCGGCCCCGCGGCTGGTGTGGCCGGTGCCAGGCGGGGCGGGGGAGCCCCCGGCTCAGGCATCACCAGCGGCTCATTCGGGCTGAGCGGCGCCACGGCCGGGGGGGTGGGCTCAGGTGCCGGGGCTGGGGTCAGCGCCTGGGCCGGCGGGTTGAGGGCCAGGAACGCGGCGCCCAGGGTGCAGGCCCATCGTGCGGACGGGGGGGAGAGCACCACGGGCGGGACGCTCGGTCAGAGGTGCGGGCGATCCTGCCACGCGGGACTCGGACCGGTGGGAAGGGTGGCCGCCGCTCCGGGCGGCTCACTCCTCCAGGTCTTTGCGGCTGGGGGTGCGGCTGGGGTCGCTGGCCAGGAAGCCGAACACGAAGATCCCGATGAAGAAGAAAACGACCGAGTAAACCGAGATCTTGAGGGCGAGCATGGTGGGTCCGGCGGGTGTCTGGAGTGGGACGGGCGGGGAAGGGTCGCCATCGGGAACCGGGGCGCGCGGGCTTCCGTGGGTGCCTGGGAGGTGCCGGTGGATCCAGGAACCGGCAGGTTGGCTGGACCATCCTATGGGTCTTGGTTGACCAACCAGGATGGGAAGCGGTTCCGGCGGTGGCTTCCGCGCCGGATTGAAACGTTTCATTCACGTTCCCCAGGCGGCAGCCATGGATCGGCACCCTCTCGACCTGCAGCCCCTCTGGAAGGCCGACGGACCCGACGGCGCCAGGACGGCCCTGCTGGATCCCTGGGCCCCGCGTCACCGGCCGGACTGGGCGGCCCGCGGTCTGATCGTCTGGCCGCGGGGGGGCGGCGAGCGACTCCTGCGGCTGCGCAGCGTCTGCCCCGATCCCTGGCGCCCCCTCGGCCCCTCCCAGGCCCAGGCCCGGCTGGTGTTGCGCTGGTGGGCCGACGCGGTGCAGTTGCGGGTGGATGGCGAACCCGTGCTGGCCGGCGACCTGTTCGACACCGCCTGTCGCTGGCCCCTGCCGGCGCACTGGTGGGCGGGGGAGGCGCTGGAGCTGGAGCTGTGGCTGCGCAGCCCCCTGCACGACGACGGCGCCCTGATCCACAGCCGCATTGAGCTGGAGCCCCTCGACCCCGCCGATCCCCTCGATCTGCTCGCCCCCGTTCGGGATGGCCTGCGCCGCCTGCGGGCCGAGCGGCGACTCGCCCCGGATGCCGCCGACGGGCGCGTGCGTGTGCTCGGCCACGCCCATCTCGATCTGGCCTGGCTGTGGCCGGTCGCCGACACCTGGCAGGCGGCGGAGCGCACCTTCCGCTCCACCCTGGCGTTGATGGAGCGCTTCCCGCAGCTTCACTTCGGCCACTCCACCCCGGCGCTTTACGCCTGGCTGGAACGGCAGCGGCCCGCCCTCTACGCCGCCATCCGCGCCGCCATGCGCGCCGGTCGCTGGGAGCCCCTCAACGGCCCCTGGGTGGAGAGCGACTGCGTGCTGGTGGGCACCGCCTCCCTGCTGCGCCAGTTCCAGGAGGGGCAGCACTACAGCCGCCTGGCTTTCCCCGAGTGGTCCCATCAGCTGGCCTGGCTGCCGGACAGTTTCGGTTTCGCAGCCGGGCTGCCGGCCGTGGCCGCCGCCACCGACGTGCGTTGGTTCTGCACCCACAAGCTCGCCTGGAATTCCACCCATCCCTTCCCCCATCGCCTCTTCCGCTGGCGCAGCCGCTGCGGCCAGGAGCTGTTGGCCTTGATGAGCGCGCCGATCGGCAGCGATGGGGATCCCCTGGCGATCGAGGAGCAGCGTCTGGCCTGGCAGTCGGTCACGGGCACCCCCGAGCTGCTCTGGTTGCCCGGGGTGGGCGACCACGGCGGCGGCCCCACCGCCGCGATGCTCGAGCAGCTGGCGCTCTGGAGCGCCCAGCCGGAGGCTGCCCCCCAGAGCCACGGCACCCTGCGCCAGCACCTGGAGCGCCTCGAACCCCTGGCCCCCTCCCTGCCGGTCTGGCGGGACGAGCTGTACCTGGAGCTGCACCGCGGCTGCGCCACCAGCCGTCCCGACCAGAAGCGCCACAACCGCACCCTGGAGCGGCTGCTGCGGGAGGCCGAGCTGGCCGTGGCCCTGTCCCCCCCGGATCCCACCGCCGCCCCGGCGGCGGTGGCGGTGGACTGGCGCCCACTGCTGTTCCAGCAGTTTCACGACATCCTGCCGGGCACCTCGATTCCCGAGGTATTCGCCCAGGCGGAACCCCAGTGGGTCGCCGCCCGCCGCCGGGCCGCCCGCCAGCGGGATGACGCCCTGCAGCGCCTGGCCGCCGCCCGCCTCCCGGCCACCGGGGGGGCACCCCAGGCGTGGTGGCTGGCCCAGCTCCAGCCCCTGCCGGCGGCCCCGCGGGTGCTGCGCCTGCCCGCCGGTCGCTGGAGCCTCGATCTGCCCGGAGCGGCGCCCCAGCCCCTGCCCGGCCAGCCGGCGCCGGGCGGCGGCCAATGGCTGCTGCTCCCCGAGCTGGCGGGGGTCGCGATCCTGCGGCTGCGCCGCGATCCCGGCGACCGCGTCCCCGCCGCCCTTGCGCCCCCGCCCGCCGCCCTTGCGCCCCCGCCCATCGACCCCGTGCGGGTACTCCCGGAGCCGGAATCCGCCCCAGGGGCCGAGCGCTGGCGACTGGAGAACGGGCGGGTGGCGGCCCTCCTCGGACCGGAGGGGGTGGAGCAGCTCTGGGACGCGGACGGCCGCCCCTGTCTCGCGGCCCCCCTGCTCTGGCGCCGCTGGGCCGACCGGGGTGAATTCTGGGATGCCTGGGACATCGCCGCCGACCACCGCGCCCATCCCCTGCCCTGGACCTGGGACGGCCCGCCCCAGTGGCGGGAGCGCGG
>JBIIND010000326.1:0-2842 GCA_044337665.1 Cyanobium sp. | reverse complement strand
GGGTGTGCACCTCGGTGGCCAGCTGGCTCACGGTCTGACGGCGGGCCACCGCGTTGGCCACCTCCTGGATCAGGTCGGCGGCGTGCAGCCCGAAAATGTGGGCGCCGAGCACCTCGCCGCTGTCCTTGCGGAAGAGCAGCTTCATCAGCCCGTCGCTTTCCAGCTCCGCCAGGGCCTTGGAATTGGCCTTGAACCAGCTGCGCACGCTGCCCAGCTCGAAGCCCTCCCGCGCCGCCAGCTCCTTCGCCTCCGCCTCGCTCAGCCCCACCGAACTGATCTCCGGATGGGTGAAGGTGGCGGCCGGGATGGAGCGGTAGTCGATGCGGCGGGCGTGGCCCAGGATGTTGTCCACCGCCACCGTGCCCTGGGCCGCGGCCGTGTGGGCGAGCATCATCTTGCCGGTCACATCGCCCACGGCCCAGAGGTGGGGCACCACAGGGGCCCCCGGCTCGGCGCTGGCCAGCACCCGCATCGACTCATCCACCGGCAGGAAACCCCTCTGGGGGCTCACCCCCACCGAGGCCAGGTTGAGCTCGGCGCTCACGGGCACCCGGCCGGTGGCCACCAGCACCGCATCCACCTCCAGGGTCTCCACCGGCTCCCGGGTCGCCATGTCCACCAGTTCGATCTTCACCGGAGAGCCCGGGGTGACCGACTTGGCCAGCACGCCGGCTCTGGCGTCGATGTCGCGACCCTCGATCAACTTGCGGGCCGCCAGCTTGGCGATGTCCGGATCGAAGGTGGGCATCACCCGATCGAGCGCCTCGATCATCGTGACCTCACACCCCAGGGCGGTGTACACATCAGCGAACTCCAGGCCGATGTAGCCGCTGCCGATGATCGCGATCCAGCGGGGCAGCCACTCCAGGTTGATCGACTCGTCGCTGGTGAACACCGTGCGGCCATCGGTTTCGATGCCGGGGGGCACGAAGGGATCGGAGCCGGTGGCCACGATCACCTCCCGGGCGCCATACAGCTTGTCCACCCCGTGGCGATCGCGCACCCCCACCCGCTGCGGCCCCTCGAGCCGTCCCTTGCCCCGCAGGATCGTCACGCCGGCGCGCTCCAGGGTGCGGGTGAGGTTGTCGCGGATCGTGGCCACCAGCTGGGCGGCGTGGTCGGCGATCGCCTGGCGCTCGAAGCGCACCGGCGCCGCGTGGATGCCGAAGCCCCGCAGGTGCTCGGCATCCGCCAACTCCCGCACCCGCCCGGCGGCCGCCAGCAGAGCCTTGGAGGGCACGCAACCGCGGTTCACGCAGGTGCCGCCCATGTCCCGCGCCTCCACGATCGCCACCTTCAGGCCATGCTCTGCCGCATGTTTGGCGGCGTCGAAGCCGCCGTAGCCGGCCCCGATCACGATCACGTCGTAGTCGAAGGAGCTGGCGGACCCTGGGGAGACGGTCACGGACGGCGGCGGCGGACGTTGCCGGGCATTCTCCCCCGTCAGGGCCCGTGCCGCTGGCGCCAGCGCTCCAGCAGCAGGGGCGCCGCGGCCACCGCCACGTTCAACGATTCCACGGCGGCGCTGTGGGGGATGGTGACCACCGCGCTGGCCAGGGCCTCCAGGGCGGGATCGAGGCCAGCCCCCTCGTTGCCGAGCAGGAGCAGGGTGGGCCGGGTCCAGTCGAGCTGCCAGTAGGGCAGTGCCGGCGCTGCGCCGGTCCGGGGAATGACCGCCGCCACCACCTGCATGCCTGCCGCCGCCCGCCCCCGCACCCTGGCCGCCATCTGGTCCACCCCCAGCCGCCTCAGGGGCAGCGCCAGGGCGGCACCGGCGGAGGCCCGCAGCACTTTCGGCTGGTGCGGATCGGCCCCCTCCGCCAGCCACACCTCCTCCACGTCGGCGGCCAGGGCGGTGCGCATCAATGCGCCGAGATTGCCGGGATCCTGGAGCCGATCGAGCGCCAGCACGAAGGCCGCAGGCGCTGCCGCCGACGGTTCCGCCGGGGGGCGCAGGGTGTGCAGCACGCCATCGGGATGGCGGGTGGTGGCGGCCGCCTCCAGCACCTCGGCGCTGGCGGGCTGCAGGCGGGTCGCGGCGGGAAGGGCGGCGAGCAGGGCCGGGTGGGCCTCGATCCAGGCGGGGGTGGCGAGCACCAGCTCGGGCCGCAGGCCCAGGCGCACCGTCTCCTGCAGCAGGTGGGTGCCCTCGAGCAGCAGCAGTGCGAGTTCGCGCCGGCCCCGGGACTCATGCAGCCGGCGCAGCTGGCCCACCAGGGGATTGCGGCGGCTGGTGATCAGGTCGGCGGGGGCGGTCAGAACGACTGGTGGTGGCGCACCCGCATCTTCTCGCCGAGTACGAGTTCGGGCGAGCCCTCCGCAGAGGCGATGTCAAGGCCCTGGACCGTGGCCACCTCACCGCGCAGGCCCTCGGCGGAGAGGTGGCCGATGAGTTGCTTCACAATCATGTCCTCGACCGTGGTGGCGTCGAAACCATCGGGGGTAAGACTTTCGAGGAATTTGCCAATCTTCGAAGCGAGAAACTCCGACGAATTGGTGATCTTTAGGAGAATCATGGAAAAAGTGCGGATGGGGAGACTTGAACTCCCACGACATTGCTGCCACTAGTACCTGAAACTAGCGCGTCTACCAATTCCGCCACATCCGCTGGCGTAGCACCGACGCAGCGTGCCGCGGCGGTTTAGGCATCATAGATCATGGCCTCGCCGCCCTCCTTGTCAGCTGAGACACGACGAGACAGTTCCAAGCGCGGCCTCCTAGACGAAGGAGCTGTCCCTTGTCAATATGCGGGCCCGCACACCCCGGAATCGCCTTCATGACGCTGACCGCCGTTGCCACAAAGCAGATCCTCCAGCCTCGGCTCGAGGTCACCGGTGGCCGG
>JBIIND010000325.1:0-2845 GCA_044337665.1 Cyanobium sp. | reverse complement strand
GAGGGGGGAGAGCAGGCCGAGGGCGAAGCAGGCGGTCAGGTTGACGGCGAAGGTGCCCCAGTGGCGGCGGGGCAGCAGCGGTTCGAGGTGGTTGACGAGGCGAAAGCGCAACCAGGCCCCGGGCACGGCGCCGAGGGCCACCAGCAGCGCTTCCCTCACCAGCCCCTCCAGAGGCGGATGCCGGCGCTGGGGCGTCCGGCCCGCAGCTTGCGCTCCAGCACTACCGCCGCGGGCACGAGGGTGATGGCATTGGCCACGATCAGCGGCCCATCGCGGGTGATCAGCCCGTAGACGCCCCAGAGGCAGATGCCGGTGGTGAACAACAGGTACATGGGCAGGGAGATGCCGCGGGTGTCGCCGCTGCGCACCGTTTTGATCGCCTGGGGGAAGAAGCTGAGGGTGGTGAGGGCGGCGGCGGCGTAGCCGATCAGGCTCACCGCCAGCGGCTTGGACATGGGGGGACGCGGCGGTGTGCGGTTCCATGGTGCACCGGGCCGCGGCTTCCGCCATCACGGCAGCTCCAGCCATCCGCGCAGGGCCAGATCCAGGTCCACCAGCCGATCGGGCTCCAGCTGCCCGACCACCTCTTCCACGGCCTGGATCGGCAGGGTGAGGAGTTTGTCAACCATCAGCTGGGAGGGTTGGCGAAGGCCGTTGCGAGGAGAGGGCTCCACGGCGATCCGCACCAGGGGAGCCTCCCGGAGGGTGCTGGTAAGGGGGCAGAGGGTGACGCTGGAATGGGCCTGGAGCCAGCGATCCGCCTGCACCACCACCGCCGGTCGTGGTTTGCCGGAGTAAGCGCCCGGGCTGGCCACGGTCACCACCATGCCGTGGCGCAGAGCGGCTTGCGTCATGCGGTCCAGTCGCTCCAGTCGGGCACTTGCTCACTCCAATTCGGCGGCTCCAGCCGAGCCAGAAGCTGCGATTGCCATCTCGCTGCCTCGCCATCGCCGTGGCGGATCAGGTATTGACGGATGGCCTCGCGAATGCGGGCACTGCGACTTTTGCCCAGCTGCCGCGCCAGCTGATCGAGCTGCTGCTCCATCTCCGGCTCCACCCGCACCCCGAGCACCATGGCCACTCCTGTCACACGTTTTGTCGAACATCCTGGGGCGGCTGGTTTGCCGGTACCACCACTGGCGACCCTCAACGGCGCGAGGCAGGCCGTTTCTCGGGCCTTGGAGCAAGAACCGGAGTTGGGATGGAGCGTGCAGGGCGAAGCCAAACGGATGGGCGTGAGCCTCTTCACCGTGGCCGAACTAGGCGCGCTGTGGGTGCTGAAGCGCTTCGATCGCGACTGAAGCGACACGGGCTACCCGCGTCACCGCATGGGTCGATGAGCTCACCCTCTCCGGTTCTGGAGGAAACCAAGCGCGACCTGTCCATGGCTTGCGCTCTGGGGGCCGGCATCCCTGGCCGTTGGGCAAACCCTGGCGCCATCCTGGCCGGAGCTGGCTGGTTTCCGCTTCACCGTGGCGAACACCGGGGAGGCCAGCCTGCGCGAAGCGACGGTGAGCCCTGGCGATGGCGCCGGAACCTGGGGGCCGGGGCGCAGAGCGGCTGGCGTCATGCAGTCCAGTCGCTCCAGTGATACTGATGTACGACTTCTCGGACAACACCATGCAGGCGGTCAGCTTTTCGGAAGCTCGCGAGAACTTGAAGGCCGTGCTGGATCGGGTGGAGACCGATGCGGACGTGACCCTGATTACCCGGCGCCATGCCAAGGGGGCGGTGGTGATGTCGCTCGACACCTCGAATGCGGCCCATCTGCGGCGGTCCCTGGAGCAGGCCGAGCGGGGCGAGATCCTCTCCCATGGGCGGATCGATCCAGATCTGGCCGATGGCGGTGATTGAGCGGCTGGCCTGGACGGCTGCTGCCTGGGACGATTCCAGGCTTGCCTGCGGGATCCCTTGGATGGCATCGGCAAACCCGAGCCTCTGCGCGAAAACCTGGCCGGCTCCTGGTCGCGCCGCATCGATCAGGAACACCGCTTGCCTTATCGGCTCGATTGCGATCTGCTGCTGATCCTGGCCTGCCGAAACCCATGATGACAGGAAACCGAAAGGCAGGGCGAGAGTTCTTTCCGCCAGGCCCTGCAGCTGGGCTTTGGCACCATTCCAGGGAATGCGAATGGCCAAATAATCGACGATTCGCTGGCGGAGGGCCGCTAAGAGATCAGGGTGCCGATCAGGTGCGGCGAGGGAATCTGCCTGGCGGCAGAAGCTCTGCAAAACCTGCTCAGGCAGGCGAGCCTCCTCCGCCACCGTGAGGGCTTCGAGTTTGTCTCTAGAAGTTCGATCGACAGTCAGCATTAGCCTGGAAATTGACTCCGCAGACCGGGATCTTCAGTGTTGGGCTGGCGCCCTGCACAATCAAGCAGATGAGGTTTTGGGTGCTAGTGAACAAGCTACTCATCCAAGGCCTGACTGGCCGATTTACCGTGATACACGAGGGCTGGTCAGAGCCCTGTCAGGAGATTTGCACGGGGCGACTGAGGGTCTTGAGTTCGTAGTCAATGCGCTACATGGTGGAGCAAGCCACAATGGCAGGTTTGAGAAGCTTGGACTTGAAGTGGACATTCAACAACAACGAACATAGTTTGAAGTTCCGTGATTAGAGCAAAGTGCCTTTCCGTCAGAATCATTGGAAATTCTCGATAAGGAGTTTGTGGGTGGGATGTTGCCGCAGAGTAGTAGATAGCGGATCGACCGAACGTCGCGCTTGCGGGGAATGCTTCAGCAGGGCTTTACCCGCACGCCGAGCGCCATGGCCACACCGGTAACCCTTTTCGTACAACATCCTGGAGGGGGAGGGGGCCTGGTTGGCGGGAACCCCCTGCCGACC
>JBIIND010000324.1:0-2848 GCA_044337665.1 Cyanobium sp. | reverse complement strand
GCCTTCCGGGGCAGCGGTGCCTGGAGCCGTCTGAACCAGTCGGCGACGCTGCAGCTTCTCCTCAGCCTCACCCTCACCCTGGTGGGCCTGGTGTCGGGCTGGGCACCGCTCACGGTGGTGGCCGGCTGCCTCACCCTGCTCCTGGCCCTGCTCCAGCTGCTCCCCCCGCTGTTGCGCCGGCTGGCGGGCCGGCTCGACGACGTACCGACAGCGCGGGTGCTGGCCGTGGCGGGGTTACTGCTGGGGGCGGTCGCCGTGCCCGTGGCCCTGGGCTGGTGGGATCCCCTGCTCAACCTCTACCGATCCCGCAACTGGGAGGCGATCGGGGCGCTGGGGGAGGGGGTGATCGGTGCGTTCGGCCAGATCCTGGTGGCCTTGGTCGCCCTGTTCATCGCCTGGCGTCAGGTGATGGTGGATGTGCGCCTGACCAGCCAGCAGAACCGCATCACCGAAGCGCAGACGATCGACAACTTCATCCACGGCATCTCCGAGATGATCATCGATGAGGAGGGGATGCTGGAGGACTGGCCCCTGGAGCGGATGCTGGCGGAGGGTCGGCTGGCGGCGGTGCTCAGCAGCATCGAGCGGGAGGGCAAGGCCAAGGTGCTGCGGTTCCTCTCCCACGCCCGCCTGCTCACGCCCCTGCGGCGCGATCAGCGGCTGGGGCGGGCGATCCTCGACGGGGCGGGCAGCTACCA
Organism: Cyanobium sp.; assembly: GCA_044337665.1. Taxonomy (GTDB): domain Bacteria; phylum Cyanobacteriota; class Cyanobacteriia; order PCC-6307; family Cyanobiaceae; genus Cyanobium. Next base: position 2,150 of record JBIIND010000324.1, on the reverse strand, counting down.
GGAGGATCGCTTCGAGGGGGTGCCGGTGATCCGGCTGCAGCAGATGCTGCGGGGGGCGGATCTGGCGGGCTGCGACCTGCGCGGCGTGGATTTCAACGGGGCCGACCTGCGAGGCGCCGATCTTTCCGAGGCGGATCTGCGGGACACGATCCTGGCGGGCGCCAATCTCGGCGGCGCGAACCTCAGTGGCGCCTGGCTGGAGGGTGCGCGCTTCTTCTGGGGCCGCGCCCAGACCGCCAGCCCGCTGCGGCCTGGCCAGACCCCCGACCCCGGCAGTGGGGCGGGCAGCGGAGCCGTGGTGGAAAACGTGAATCTCAGCGGTGTCCGTCAGCTCGACGCCCAAGCCCACTACTACCTGGCCAGCTGGAGCGGGCCCCGTTCCCGCACCACCCTGCCGGGGGGAACCCGAGGTATCGCCAATCAGCTCGAACGGGCGCGGGACATGGGAAAATAAGGGCAGCCCCTGCAGGGGCCCCTGGGAGGGGTGGTCGAGTGGTTGATGGCTCCGGTCTTGAAAACCGGCGACCCGCAAGGGTCCGTGGGTTCGAATCCCACCCCCTCCGTTTCAGCCAATCTCCGCCAGTTTAGGTGGCGTTCAGACCAGCAGACTGCGAATGCATGAAAGATCGCGAGTGCGGTGGTATTGTTATTGCCATTCTACCAAAGCCAGCCCGTGGAGAAAGTGGTTTCGGGACTGCTGACTTTTGTCCTCGTGCTCGGTTTCTACCTCTTCAGCTACGGACTGTATCTGGCTTCGCACTTCCTTTTTTCGTCGAGGGACGAAAGAGTGTCTTCGGATGATATACAAGCGCAGCGATTCATTCTTGGCATCCTGCTCTTTTGCGCCTTATGCAACGCAATCCTGCTGATCCCAGCGGCCTTTGAGGCCCTATTCGAACTCGACAACCAATCCGCACTCGGGCTGCATCGAGCCTGCCTCACCCTGTTGATGGGCCTGACAGGAAGCGTCGCCAGCCTTGGAGCCCTAGCCCTGTGCGCCCGTCATCGAGCCAGCGAGCCCTTGATTCGACGGTTGATGGGCGATCATCTCTACCCCTTGATCTCCTCCTCCCCAAAACAGAACACAGTACTTTTCTTTCTCTCCCTGGCCCTGAGCATCTACGTATTTAATGCGCCGCGCAACGAATTTGTCTATGACACTGGTCTCTACCATTTTCCCTTCATCAATCATGTGCGCGAGTTTGGTCTTGAAATCGGCCTGGCCAACCTTCACACACGCTTCGCCTACTACAACATTCAACAGTTTGGACAGGTGGCGCTGCAAGCGTTCAGCCCGGCGACCCATATTGCCTCCCCATCACTCAATTTGCTCTTTCTGACAGCGCTGCTGATGGCAGCCAAAGATGCAATCGGCCGTGCCCATGCCAATGGAAACCAGATCTTACCCCTGGCAACTGTGATTTCTTATTGGCTCTTCGCCCTCGCATTCGGAACACCTGCCGCTGGTTCACTGGTATCCTACGATGCCGACTACTCCCTTTCAATCGCCACATATCTTGTCGTCTATTCCTGTCTTTATGCCGCCTACTATGGGTGGATGCAGAAAGAAACGATCATGCTTATATTCTGCCTACCCCTGCTAAAACTTGCAGGGGCTGCGTCCGTCTTATTCCTTCTCCTCTTCACTAGTAGCCTGTTGGTATTGCACAGAATTCGTGGCAATGCAAAATGGCTGAAGGCAAGTCGACAGATGGTATCCGCCGCGTGGCGATCCAAAGAACGGAACCCCATCGCCCTACTTCTCGCCAGCTTCTATAGCCTGCTTATCCTCACCAACCTAACCCTAAGTGGTTATGCAGTCTATCCCCAGCCTCAGACTGGCCCGATCGGAAGTCACGCCGTTCCCCAGCCCTATGTTCAGTGGGAAAAGGACATCACGATCACAGGCTGGGCTCGCTCGTACCTGGATGTGGACCGCGCCAATCCAGGTTACACCCTTCCCCATCAACGATGGATACCCCCATTCCTGAAACTCGGTAAGGGGCGAACATTTACCCTTTGGATCGCGCTCAGTTCTACGGTTGCGGCCCTGACGATGCTGAGCCTGTTTCTTTATAAACCGAAAGATATTGTGCAGCAGCAGAGGCTGCTTGTACTTGGCGCATTAGGCCTCGCAACGGCATCGATCA
>JBIIND010000323.1:0-2857 GCA_044337665.1 Cyanobium sp. | reverse complement strand
CGGCGGCCAGGGCCTTGCTGCCCAGGCATCCCCATTCCTCCTGGTCAAAGGCAACGATCCAGACCGGCCGGCGCGGCGGGTCGGCGGCCCAGCGCCTCGCCAGCTCCAACAGGGCCGCCAGACCGGAGGCATTGTCATCGGCGCCGATCGAATGGAGCGGCCCGTCGTAGTGGGCCGCCACCAGCAGGGGAGCCAGCCCCTTCCGGCGCCCTGGCAGCCGCAGGATCAGATTGGTGCCGGCATCGCAGCCGCTGCCGAAGCGGTGTTCCTCCACGGGGCCCAGGGCTGCGAGCTGCTCACGCAGATAGGTGCGCACGCTGAGCAGGCCCACGGGATCCCAGCGGGCGTGGCGGGGCCTGGCGAGGTTGCGAAGGTCGCCCAGAAGCCGCTGCCCCAGGAGCGGTGGCCCCGCCTTCTGGGGGGATGGCCGCTGCAGCGGCGAGGCAGCGCTCTCCAGGGGACACGGGCGCTGAGCCTGTGCGGCGGGAAGGGTTTCGGAGGGGTGCGTTTCGGCGGGGGAGCCGGTGAGGGGACGGGTAGGGGGCATCGAAGCCGGGACGATTTCGCCAGTTCGGGCAGGGAGCCGCGCCGAGAGCAGCGGCAAGCGAACACAAACTATGGAGAAGGGAAATGGCCGGCTGCTGCAGAGGAGAAAAACGCAGAAACTCTTCGTGTTTCGCGACTACTCCCAAACATTGATCCCAGGAGACTCGCCAGAATGGGTGCATCTTTCAGCCAACCTTCACCCTTTTCTTATGGCCGCAGGGCCGCTCTTGCATTCGTCGGCTTCGGGTCGGTTCGGCAATAATTCCTTCTTCCGCTCCGCAGGCCTGACATGGTCGTGTTCCCCACCCTGGCCCTGGTTGCGTCCCTGTTCAGCGCAGACCTGCTGCTGGCCGGCCCGGCCCTGGCGGGTCCCGACTGCCGCTTCCTCGAGCCGATCGGCGGCAATGGCGTCACCCCGATCGTGAGCAAGCGGGTGGGCCCCGGCAAGCTGCTGGGTCAGACGAACTGGAACACCGATTTCGTGGTGGACAGGCCGTACGGCAGCTTCCGCTTCTTCTTCACCGCCACCTCCACCGACCCGAAAGCCCGCTATCCGGTATCGGGCTTCATGAAGTTCACCGATGGCTCGAGCCTGCGGCTGTTCCAGGAGACCCTCAGCCCGCCGGTGGGGCGCGGCCGCCAGTTCGGACCCTTCGCCACGGTGCCGGGCAAGGAGGTGAAGCAGATGAACTTCCGCATCGGCGCCGCCAACCAACCCGGAGCCCTGGGCTTCAGCTATCGCATTTCGGTGCAGGGCTGCCGCTGAGCAGCCGCAGCACGTCCCTGTCCTCGAGCTGCTCGAAGTGGGTGAACCACTCGCCCACGGCCCGCAGCCGATCCACCACCGCCAGGGCCTCCAGCCGGTCCACCAGCGGCTCCAGGTCGGGCAGCACCCGCCGGTCGACCACCGGAACCGCGAGGGCGAGGGAGGCGGGCTGCAGCTGCCGCAGGGAGACGAGGGCCGCCCGGGCGGTCATGCCGGTGGCAATGCCGTCATCCACCACCACCAGGTGGCGGTGGCGCAGCGACGCTGGCTCCGGATCCCCGAACAGGCGGCGTCGCCGCTCCAGCTCCCGCTGTTGCCCTGCCACCAGCCGGATCCGCTCCCCCTCGCTCAGGTGCAACGGATCGCCCTCCGGGCGGTCCCAGAGCACGATCCCACCGGGGGCCACCGCGCCGATCGCGCACTCGGGATTGGAGGGATGAACGATCTTGCGCACCGCCCAGCAGGCCAGGGGCAAGTGGAGGCGGCGGGCCATCTCCGCCGCCACCGCCACCCCACCGCGGGGCAGGGCGAGCAGGGTGGTATCGACGGCGCGGCCGCGCAGATCCTGAAAGCGTTCCGCCAGGGCCATCCCCGCCTCCCGCCGGTCCTGCCACAGCGGTCGTCGTTCCATGGACGCCATCGCCGCCTGGAGCTGGTAATCCCATCATGGGACCCATGCAGCCCTTCAGTGACCACGGCCCCCGCGGATGGGCAGCCCCTCCAGCTCCCAGCCCTTCACCACCCGATAGACCGACGGCACCACCAGCAGGCTCAGCAGCGTGGCCACCAGCTGGCCACTGAACACCACCGTGCCGATGCTCAGCCGGCTCGCCGCCCCCGAGCCGCTGGGAAAGAGCAGGGGCAGGCAGCCGGCGAGGGAGGAAACGACGGTCAGCAGGATCGGGCGCAGGCGGGCCACCGCGGCCCCGTGGATCGCGGCGTCGAGCGGCAGGCCGGCCGCCAGCCGCTGGTTGGCGAACTCGACGATCAGGATGCCGTTCTTGGCCGCCAGGCTGGCCAGCACCAGCAACCCCATCTGGCCATAGACGTCGAGCGGCAGGCCGCGCAGCGCCAGGCCCAGCACCGCGCCCAGCATCGCCAGGGGCACCGTCACCAGGATGATCAGGGGGTCGAGAAAGTTTTCGTAGAGAGCGGCGAGCACCAGCGCCATCACCACCAGGGCGAGGGCGAAGACCCGGGTGGTGCCGCCGCCGGCGCGGGCCTCCTCCCGGGCCAATCCCGCCCACTCCAGTTCCAGCGCATCCCGGCCTCGGCGTTGGTGCAGCTCCTGCAGCAGGCCCATCGCCTGGCCCGTGCTCACCCCATCCCGGGGCAGGGCACGGATGCTGATCGACCGCACCAGGCGGGTGTGGTTGATGCTTGTGGGACCGCTGCCCGGATCCAGGCGCACCAGCTGGGCGATGGGGATCAGGCGCCCCTCCCGGTTGCGCACCGTCAGGGCCAGCACATCGGCGGCATCGCGGCGGGCGCGGCCCTCCAGCTGCACAATCACCCGTCGCACCTGGTCGTCGGCAAAGCTGTCAT
>JBIIND010000027.1:0-10746 GCA_044337665.1 Cyanobium sp. | reverse complement strand
GCGGCAGCCTGGACAGCAACCATGGGAGCTGAAACCTCACGCCGCAAGAGCCAGCACAGATCAAGGGCCTGGGCTGCGGTCCGCAGGTTCCAGGGTCCGGAGAAGTGCGAGAAGCTTGGGGATCTCTACGACAATTCCATTGGCCTCATCATCGGCACAATAGAAGACATGATGATCGAGCTGGTTGCTTTTACTTATTTGCTGGTACATCGTGTATTGCCAACCGGCCCCTATCAGCTCAACCACGATCGTTTCTGGACTGGAAAAAACAAGGTTAGCCAGAGCTGCGCCATGTTGAGCCACAATAAGATCTGCGTTGGCAAAGAGTTTTGCCTGATCAGAGACCGTGAGTTTATCTGTATAAATTGCAACGAATCCAACCTCCGCCAAGGCGACAGCAACTTGCTCTTCATTGTAACAAGGTCGCAGGCAGTTGCCCCCTCTTCGAATCAAGATTCGCTGCGGCAGCGCAGATTGCTCGCAGGGCTGTCGACGGCACTCTGCCGCAAAAAGGGAGCGGAGGTATGGAACGGCATTAGGATTAACGTCATTATCAGCACGAGGAAAAGCAACGGCAAAAATCAGCGGACTTTGGATAAGGATATCCTCACATATTGGCGGCAATGGCACAATATTAGCCTGGGTTCTCTTGATCACCTCCGCTTGATATGGCAAGTGGGCGATGGGCATCATGACAGGGATGGATTGCTTATAATTCTCATTGGCCATCCATTGGCCCACCCAGGGAATGAGGTCTACCAGGAAGTGGTAATAGTTTGTCTCGGAGCCAAAAGAACGCAGGAATACGACAGAATCACCCACAAAGACTGGCGACGGCGACCACACAAAAGCGGAAGAATTCCACTTCTGTGCGTACAAGGGATGCTCACCCAAATTATCATAACAAAGACCATCTCTATAATACCAGGATGCACCACAGCCAACCATCAACCTTCCGCTGGAATAAACAGCCTGATCAAACCTACGGCTGATGATCGAGCCGTGGACCACCTTAAGAATGTGCGGGACCACAGAACCATTGCCCTCGAAAGAGCAAGGAGAGGAATCCCAACCGGCGGTTACCAAAAACTCAACCTTGCCTTTCGCCAAGCCTTTCAGCGTATCAATACTGCCGCGACTATTCCAACGTCGCACATGCAGCATCCTGCGAAGAAGTGTTACGAATCGCCCGGCATGGTTCATACGTCAAAAAAAGATTGTAACTGGCAAGGGCCATGTCCAGCATCATCGCCACCGGAGCATGGAAGGAAGCTTCGAAACGCAGTCAAGGCATGAGTTATGACGGAGAAGCGGCTGTCGCAAGGCATCACCCGCAAGGCTGAGGATATGGATGAAGAAGGGGTGCATGGAGCGCAAACGGTAGGGAAGCGTCGGGCAGATGGCCAGAAGCCTTGGGCCCAGAGAACCCAGAGCTGACTCCCCGAAACAGCACCGCTCCTGATGATTGGTTGGCCGGGGAGCGCCGTTCAGAATGGGCATTCAGCTTGCCCTGCCAACACGGCATGCGACGGAGGCGCCTCTCAGTCTTCGGCCCACACGTAGCGGGTGAGTTCACTACCGTCGGGCTCAGGGGCAGCCAGGGCGAATTCGACGCAGTCGGCAATTTCAGTATCCACCTCCTTGTCGATGGCCTTGAGCTCCTCCGCACTGGCGAGGGCCGAACCGGTGAGGTGCGAGGCGAACTGCTTGATCGGGTCGCGTTGCGCCCAGAATTCTTTTTCAGCAGGCGAGCGCAGTTCGTCGGGATCGGCGAGGGAATGGCCGCGGAAGCGGTAGGTGAGGCACTCCAGCAGGGTGGGGCCTTCCCCTGCCCGGGCTCGCTCCAGGGCGCGCTGGGTGGCAGCTCGTACCGCCAGGACATCCATGCCGTCGACCTCCTCGCCGGCCATGCCAAAGGCGGCGGCTTTCCGCCAGATCTCAGGATCGCTGGTGGCGCGATTGTGATCCATGCCAATGGCCCAGCGGTTGTTCTCCACCACAAACAGAATGGGCAACTTCCAGAGGGTGGCCATGTTCAGGCATTCGTAGAACTGGCCCACATTGCAGGTGCCATCTCCAAAAAAGGCCGCCGTGACCGCGTCGCTGTCGGCCTGGCCCAGGGCATCGCGCTTGTAGCGACTGGTGAAGGCAGCACCCAGCGCCACGGGGATGCCCTCCCCAATGAAGGCGTACCCCCCAAGCAGGTGGTGCTCCTTCGAGAAGAGGTGCATCGATCCGCCACGACCCTTGCTGCAGCCTGTGGCCTTGCCGAACAACTCACTCATCACCTCCCGCGCCGGCACACCGCAACTGAGGGCATGTACGTGATCGCGGTAGGTGCTGCAGAACCAGTCGTGCTGGAGCTGCATGGCCCTGATCACCCCGGTGCTCACTGCCTCCTGGCCGTTGTAGAGGTGGACAAAGCCAAACATCTTGCCGCGGTAGTACATCTCGGCGCACTTATCCTCAAAACGGCGACCGAGCACCATGTCGCGGTAGAGCATCAGCCCTTCATCCCGCGTGATCGCGAGGGGTTCAGAGGGATAGAGGGACTGATGACGCAGGGCGTGGCTGCCGGCCTCTGGGGGTGCGGCCATCTGCGCGCGTTCCGCGGCCTGGGCGGCGGCCATCTCCGGGGTCATGGCAGTCAATGCTCGGTTCGAGACGCCGACTGTAAGAGGTCCGTCCCCGCCATTCAGTCAGAACGGCTGCCGCTGCCTACAGTCTCTAGCCAGACACCCGGACGCGTTGGACCTGCCGATCGATCATTTCCGGCTGCTCGGGGTCGGTCCGTCGAGCGACGCCCAGACCGTGCTCCGCACCCTGCAGTTGCGGTTGGATCGGCCCCCGGCCGATGGCTTCACCGCGGAGACGCTGCAGGCCCGGGCGGAGCTGCTGCGCACCAGCGCCGACCTTCTCAGCGACACTCCCCGACGCGCGGCCTATGAGGCGGACCTCACGGCCCTGGCTGGAGCCGGCGCCTCCGTGGTGCCGGCGCTGGAGATCCCAAGCAGCCGGGAGGTGGGAGGACTGCTCCTGCTGCTCGAGGCCGACCAGCCCCTGGAAGCCTTTGAGATGGCCTGCTCCAACCTGCAGCCGCCCCAGGCCCCGGCCCTGGGCAGCACCCGCGAGGCCGACCTCACCCTCCTGGCCGGCCTGGCCTGCCTCGGCGCCTGTACCGACTTCGAGCAGCAGCGCCGCTACGAGCGCGCCGCACGGGTTCTGCACCAGGGACTGCAGGTTCTGCAACGGATGGGCCAACGCCCCGACCTGCGCGAGCGCATGAACCGGGAGCTGGACCGGCTCACCCCGTACCGGGTCCTTGATCTGCTCAACCGCGACCTGGCCTCCACAGCGGAGCGCCGGGAGGGACTGGCCCTGCTCGAACAGCTGGTGGCACGGCGGGGGGGGCTTGAGGGCGAGGACGATCCCTCCTTCCCCGCCGAGGAATTCCGCACCTTCTTCAAGCAGATTCGCGCACTGTTGACCGTGCAGGAGCAGGTCGACCTGTTCAGTCGCTGGGGGGACAGCGGTTCCCCCACCGCTGACTTCCTCGCCACAACCGCCCTCACCGCTTCCGGCTTCGCCCAGAGAAAGCCCGAGCGGATCGCCGCGGCCCGGGAGCGCCTGCTGGGCAGCCAGCGTGCGGGCATCGAGCCCCTGCTGGCCAACCTCAGCCTGTTGCTGGGGGAGGTGGATACGGCCCGGGCCAGCTTCGAGGCGGGCGCCTCCCGCGAACTGCGCGCCTGGGCCGCCCGGCAAAGCGGGGAGCCGCTGGGTCAGCTCTGCGCCTACTGCCGCGACTGGCTGAGTCGGGACGTCCTTCCGGGCTATCGCGACCTGGAGGCCGATGCCGACCTCGACGCCTATTTCAGCGACCGCGACGTGATGGCCTACGTCGAGCGGGAGGACCGGATCAGCGGTCGCAGCTACGCCGCGGCCGATCCCGTCCCCCCCCCGGCTCCAGGCCTCGCGGGTAGCGCGGCGGCGGGGGCGGCAGGGATCGAGGGCCGTGAGTTCGCCTGGAACTTCCCGCCCCTGGACTTCGGGTCGGGTTCGATCAGCCCTCCCGCCCTGGAGCAGGAGAACGGGGTCCCCGAGGAGGAGGAGTCCGGCCTCGGCTGGTCACTGCCGCAGCTGCCACCGCTGCCGCAGCTGCCGCCGCTGCCAAAGCTGGTCGCCGGGGCCGCCGCAGTGCTGGCCCTGGCCCTCGCCGGCGGCTGGCTGCTCCGGCAACGGCCGGCAGCGGCCCCCGACATCGCCCGGCCGCCCAGCCCCCCGCCCAAGAGCACCGCGGCCCCGAAGGTATCTCCGCCCCCGGCGGCGCCGGCGAAAGCCGGGGTGATCGTTCCCCTGCGCGATCCCCAGCCCAGCGAATCCCAGGTGCGCGCCCTGCTGGAAAGCTGGCTCCAGGCCAAGAGCCAGGTGCTGGGGGGTGGCACCATGCCCAGGGGCATCGACGCCATCGCCCGGCCGCTGCAGGTGGACCGGCTCGCCTCCGAGCGCAGCGCCGATTCCGTGCGGGGCGAGACCCAGGACATCGACGTCAGCGTGGAGGAACTGCGGATCGACCAGACTTCCCCCGGCCGCATCTCCGCCACCGCGAAGCTGCGCTACAGCGATCGACGCAAGGCCGCGGATGGTCAGGTGCTGGAGAGCACTCCGCGCCAGACGATCCGCAACGTGTACATCTTCGGACGCGACGATGGCCAGTGGCGATTCGCCGCCCAGACCCCCGCTCCCTGATCCATTCCCCGCATGTTTGACGAGCTTTCCCAGCGTTTCGAAGCGGCCGTCAAGGGCCTGCGCGGCCAGGCCACGATCTCCGAGACCAACGTCGACGGTGCCCTGCGGGAGGTGCGCCGCGCCCTGCTGGAGGCCGATGTCAGTCTGCCGGTGGTCAAGGAGTTCGTCGACGCGGTGCGGCGTCGGGCGATCGGGGCGGAAGTGGTCCGGGGCGTCAGCCCGGACCAGAAATTCATCCAGCTGGTGCATGAGCAGCTGGTGGAGACCATGGGGGGTGAGAACGCCCCCCTGGCCCAGGCCAGCGGCCGCCCCACGGTGATCCTGATGGCCGGTCTGCAGGGGGCGGGCAAGACCACGGCCACCGCCAAGCTCGGACTCCACCTCAAGGAGCGGGGCCGCCGCGCCCTGTTGGTGGCCGCGGACGTCTACCGGCCGGCCGCCATCGATCAGCTCAGGACCCTGGGCACGCAGATCGGGGTGGAGGTGTTCAGCCTCGGCGCCGACGCCCGCCCTGAGGACATCGCCGCCGCGGGGGTGGCCAGGGGACGGGAGGGGGGGTTCGACACGGTGCTGGTGGACACCGCCGGCCGCCTCCAGATCGACACGGCGATGATGGAGGAGATGGTGCGCATCCGCGAAGCTGTACACCCCGATGATGTGCTGCTGGTGGTCGACGCCATGATCGGCCAGGAGGCGGCGGAGCTGACCCGCGCCTTCCATGAGCAGGTGGGAATCACCGGCGCGGTCCTCACCAAGCTTGACGGCGATTCGCGGGGTGGAGCGGCCCTCTCGATCCGAAAGGTGAGCGGCGCGCCCATCAAGTTCATCGGGACCGGCGAGAAGGTGGAGGCCCTCCAGCCCTTCCACCCCGAGCGAATGGCCAGCCGCATCCTCGGCATGGGCGATGTGCTCACCCTGGTGGAGCGGGCCCAGAAGGAGGTGGAGCTGGCGGATATGGAGCGCTTGCAGCAGAAACTGCAGGAGGCGAGTTTCGACTTCTCCGACTTCCTGCAGCAGATGCGCCTGATCAAGCGGATGGGTTCCCTGGGGGGATTGATGAAATTGATCCCGGGCATGAACAAAATCGACGACGGCATGCTCAAGCAGGGTGAACAGCAGCTCAAGAAAATCGAGGCCATGATCGGCTCGATGACCCAGGGAGAACGGAGCGATCCAGACCTACTCGCCGCCTCCCCATCCCGCCGCCGACGCATCGCTTCGGGTAGCGGCCACACCGCGGCCGAGGTGGACAAGGTCCTGGCCGACTTCCACAAGATGCGCGGGGTCATGAAGCAGATGAGCCGCGGCGGCCTACCGGGAATGCCCGGCATGGGGGGAATGCCTGGCATGGGGGGAATGCCCGGCATGGGCGCTGCGGCCGGGGGCCAGGGGCGGGGGGCGAATGCCAAGCCCCCGCGGCCGAAGAAAGCTCGCAAGGGTTTCGCCGATCTCTGAGCCGGTCCGTCGGGGCCAGCGGATAGAGGTCAGCAGCCCGATGGTAGGGTTGAAGATCGCCATCTTTTCGATCCGGGTCCGATGATCAAGCTCCGCCTGAAGCGGTTCGGCAAGAAGCGGGAAGCGAGCTTCCGCCTCGTGGCCACCAACAGCACGTCCCGCCGGGACGGGCGGCCGCTTGAGGAGCTCGGTTTCTACAACCCCCGCACCAAGCAGACCCTCCTCGACGCTGAGGCGATCCGCAATCGCCTGAGCCAGGGGGCCCAACCCACAGATTCCGTGCGTTCTCTTCTGGAGAAGGGCGGCCTGCTGGAGCGGACCACCCGGCCCGGCGAGATCGTGGGCAAGCAGAAGCAGGCGGCGGCCCGCGAAGCCGCCGCAGCCGAAATCCTTAAGGCGGAAGCCGAGGCCAAGGCGGCCGCTGCCGCTGCTGCCGCCGCCGCCGCCGCCGCCGAGCCTGAACCTGCGGCCGCCGAATCCCCTGCGACCTGAACCCTCGCGCCCTTTCCCTGAGCGAGTCCTCAGCCATCCCCCCAGCCCCGGGCGTCGAATCGAGCGGGTCTCCCATCCTGTCCCTGGACAACCCTGCCGCCGCCCTGGCGCTGGCGGGTGAGGCCGAGGCCACCCTGCGCCAGGTCGAGGCTCTCACCGGAGCCCAACTGGTTTTGCGGGGTCTGGAGTTGCGGATCCGCGGTCGTGCCGCCCAGGTGGAGCGGGCCCGCGGGCTGATCGAACTGCTTCGGCCCCTTTGGGAGGGCGGCGAGCGGATTGACACGGTCGACCTTCAGGGGGCCCTTACCGCCCTCGACACCGGACGGGCCGAGCAACATCGGGAACTGAGGAGCCAGGTGCTGGCGATCAGCCGCACCGGCAGACCGCTCAGGCCCCGCACGATTCGCCAGAAGTGGTTCGTCGACGCGATCGAGCGCCACGACCTCACACTGGCCATCGGACCGGCGGGCACCGGCAAAACCTTCCTCGCCACCGTGCAAGCGGTGCGTTTGCTGCAGGAGCGGCGGGTGGAGCGGTTGGTGCTCACCCGGCCCGCCGTCGAGGCCGGCGAACGGCTCGGTTTTCTGCCCGGGGATCTCCAACAGAAGGTGGACCCCTTCCTGCGCCCGCTCTACGACGCCCTGCACACCTTGATGGGGCGCGAGCGGACGGAGCAACTGCAGGAGAAGGGCGTGATCGAAGTGGCGCCGCTGGCGTACATGCGGGGTCGCACCCTCGCCGACGCCTTCGTGATCCTCGATGAGGCCCAGAACACCACCTCAGCCCAGATGCGCATGGCCCTGACCCGTCTGGGCGAGAACTCCCGCATGGTCGTCACCGGCGACGTCACCCAGATCGACCTGCCGCCCGGGCAGATCAGCGGGCTTGTGGAGGCCGAGCAGGTGCTGGCGGGCGTGGAGGGGGTGGCCATCTGCCGCTTTGGCGAAGCCGATGTCGTGCGCCACCCCCTGGTGCGGCGGCTTGTGCAGGCCTACGAGCGCCGGGGCCTCGGACGATAGGGAGATCCGCACAGGCCGCATCGGCGCCCCCTGGCCGTGGCTGGCAGGATAGGGGGAGTTCCCGCGAATTTCAGCCGCCATGCCGGCCAGCAGCAACTTTCAGCAAGCCATTCAAGAGGCCCAGTTCGGCGGGCTCGTCGGCCCGAACGTCGTGCGCAAGGCCCTCCCCTACGTGGGCGGGGGCATGGTCCTCACCGCCGCCGGCGTGATCGGTGGGTTGTCGATGATCGGCTCACCGGTCTTCCAGCCCCTGTTCATTGCGGCGATCATCGCCAACCTCGTCCTTTTCTTCGTCTGCCAGAACGTCGCCCTCAAGGGCAACAACGGCACGGCCCTGCCGCTGCTGGCCACCTACAGCCTGATCACCGGCTTCACCCTCAGCGGTCTGGTGGCCCTGGCGATCGGTAAAGCCGGTATCGGAGCCGTGGGGACCGCAGCCCTGGCCACCGGGATCACCTTCGTGATCGCCTCCGTGGTGGGTCGTCGCATGAGCGACAGCGTCGGCCAGGCCCTGGGGGCCGCCGTGGGCCTCGGCATCGTGGGCCTGCTGATCGCCATGGTGATTCAGCTGGTGGGCTCAATCTTCGTCCCCGGCTTCGGCGGCCAGGGGTTTGAATTGCTCATCGCCGGCTTCGGGACGGTTCTCTTCGTGGGGGCCGCTTTCGTAGACTTCTACACCATGCCCCGCACCTACCGAGATGATCAGTACCTCGCAGGAGCCCTGGGTATGTATCTCACTTACATCAATCTTTTCATCTTTATCCTGCGCCTGATCATCGCCCTCCAGGGCGGTGGCCGTCGCGACTGAATCCCCCCTCATTCTTTACTTTCAAGGTCTGCGCTGCAGACCTTTTTTTGTGAGGATTTACTGGCAGCCGCTCCCCCTCCGAGCCAGTGCTTGGTCAGACCCAAATCTGCGCCTGGAAAGGCCCACCGGGGGAGCTTCGGTCGTAATGTCAGGGGAGATCTGGATGCGAGCTGTCGTGAGGGTTCTGGTGACCGGGGGGGCGGGCTACATCGGCAGTCACGCGGTGCGTGCCCTGTCCCGGGCAGGCCATGAGGTTGCTGTATTGGACAATCTCGTCTACGGCCACGAGGACATCGTGCTGGGCAAGCTCGGCGTGCCGCTGGTGACGGGACAGGTGGGCGATCGCAACCTGCTGGACGCCGTGCTGAGCGGCGCGCACCCTGCCTTGGCGGGAAGTGGGCTGGAGGGCCGGCCTGTCGAGGCCGTGCTCCACTTCGCGGCCTACGCCTACGTGGGCGAGTCCGTCACCGATCCCGCCAAGTACTACCGCAACAACCTGGGGGATACCCTCTGCCTGCTGGAGGCCCTGATCGCGGCCCCATCCCGGATCCCCATCGTCTTCTCTTCCACGTGCGCCACCTACGGGGTGCCACGCCAGGTGCCGATCACTGAGGACCACCCTCAGGAACCGATCAATCCCTATGGCCGCAGCAAGTGGATGGTGGAACGGTTGCTGATCGACTTCGCCGCGGCCTACGGGCTCCCGAGTGTGATCTTCCGCTACTTCAATGCGGCCGGAGCCGACCCGGAAGGGGGTCTCGGCGAGGATCACGACCCCGAAACCCACCTGATCCCTCGCGTGCTGGACGTGATGGGCGGCCGCGAACCGTATTTGCAGATTTTTGGCGACGATTACCCCACCCCGGATGGCACCTGCATACGGGATTACATCCATGTCAGTGATCTTGCCGATGCCCACGTGCTCGGGCTGGAGCGGCTGTTGCGCATGCGGGAGCGCGAAGAGAAGGTGGCGACTCCCCTCGTCTACAACCTGGGCAACGGCACCGGCTATTCCGTGCAGGAGGTGATCGAAACGGCCAAAGCCGTCACGGGGCGGGGCCTGCTGGCCCATGTGGCCCCCCGTCGGGAAGGGGATCCGGCCCAACTGGTGGCCGGAGCTGAGAAAGCGCACCAGGAACTGGGCTGGCGCCCCCGCTATCCCGAGCTGGGCACCATCATTGAGCACGCCTGGAGATGGCACCGCCATCGCCATGGGGTTTAGGGCGCGCGGGCCATGGGCGCGCCAGCGGCTCTCCGATGAACACGCCCTGGTCTGGCATGGCCACACTGCGCCAGTACGACTCGATCAGGGTGTCGCCGCGTCGGTAATAGGACAGCAGCAGGGCGGGGTTGGGGAACTTGGCGGGGAAATTGCAGGGCTCCACCACCGTTCCATAGCTGCCCGTGGCCCCGGCTTCCAACCAGCGCAGCGCACTCATCTGGGAGGAGAATCCGGTCAGCTGCCCGCCAAATGAGGTGAGGTGATCGGCCACAGCCCCTGGCCTGAAGCGGTTGGTCTGGATGTCCGGCACCTGCGCCAGGCCGGTGAAATAGGCCATCACATCGGAGGCGCCGCGCAGGGCGTCCTTCCGCAGAACCTCCACCCGAAAGCCGGGGCCCATCGCCGCCAGCACCGACCCGAATCCTGCGGCCCTCACATTGCGAGCCGGATCGGAGGTGCTCAGAAGGTAGGCCGTGCCGGAGGGAGCGGTGCCATCCGCAGCTACGCCCCTCGTGATCAACCGCCGCCCCTCCGTCAGGTCGGAGCCCGCCAGCAGCATGCTGGGGCGGAGACGAAGTTCGTCCCAGGGCCGGCGCACATCGCCACGGGCGTGATAGCGACTGATGCGGGTGGGCCTGCAGGTCTGGCGACAGCCAGCGGGATCCAGCCCGAGGGTGAGCGCCGCCGTGATCGACTGGCAACCGACCCGCCAGGGACTGGTCCAGGCCAGGGCGTAGGCCTGGATGTGGGCTGGGGTGCGCCGATTCAGCTGGCGCTGGAGACGCAGGAAGGCCTCAGCGCCAAGATCCGGCTGACCGAACGGCAGGCGCACCCGGATGACCTGGGTTTCAGGAATGCGCCGCAGCTGCTGATACGCCCCGCCAAGATCCACGCTGTAAGGGTCAGCCTCATTGATCACGAGGGCCAGATGGCGGCGATCCAGCGGTCCCCCCCTGGGATTGTCAGCAGTGGTCAGGCCAGGGGGAGGAAGCGGTTGGTCGGCA
>JBIIND010000322.1:0-2862 GCA_044337665.1 Cyanobium sp. | reverse complement strand
GAGGGGGCAGCGGTTGGACGGGGTGCCGATCGTGCTCGACCTCTGCTGGGGGTCTGCCACCGCCTGCGGGGAGGCCGTGTTCCGTTCCCTCGGCGCCGACCTGACGGTGCTCCACGGCACCCCGGATGGGACGCGCATCAACCAGGGCTGCGGCAGCACCCACCTGGAGCCGCTGCGGCGGGCGGTGCTGGAGCGGGGCGCGGCGATGGGCTTCGCCTTCGACGGCGACGCCGACCGGATGTTGGCGGTGGATGGCCGCGGCCGGGTGGTGGACGGGGACCAGATCCTCTACCTGTGGGGTTCCTCCCTGCGGGCGGCCGGGGAGCTTCCCGACTCGCGCCTGGTCGCCACGGTGATGTCGAACCTTGGTTTCGAGCGGGCCTGGCAGGCGGAGGGCGGCGTGCTGGAGCGCACCGCCGTGGGCGATCAGCACGTGCACGCGGCGATGGAGGAGCTGGGGGCGGCCCTGGGGGGTGAGCAATCGGGCCATATCCTCTCGGCCCGCCATGGCATGGCGGGCGATGGTCTGCTCACCGCCCTCCAGGTGGCCACGCTGGTCCACAGCCGGGGCCAGAGCCTGGCGGAATGGATGGACAGCAGCTTCACCCCCTACCCCCAGAAACTGGTGAATGTGACGGTGCCGGACCGGGAGCGTCGCACCGGTTGGCGGGGTTGTGAGCCGCTGCGGGAGGCGGTGGAGCGGGCGGAGCGGGCGATGGAGGGGCGGGGCCGGGTTCTGGTGCGGGCCAGCGGCACCGAACCGCTGCTGCGGGTGATGGTGGAGGCGGCGGAGCCGGAGCAGGTGGAGCGCTGGTGCGCCGAGCTGGCGGGGGAGGCGGAGCGGCGCCTCAACGCCCCCGCCTGAGCTCGGCGGCCAGGGCGAGGGCTCCGTCGCAGGCGTCGCCCACCGGCGACACCGGCCGGGCCCCAGGAAGCCGTACCGCCAGCGACCGGTGGAACGCCTGCCGCAGCTCCTCCAGATGGGTGAGCGCGCCGCCCAGGCCGCACACCGGCGGCTCCGCCAACGCCAGGGTGCGGGCCACCGCCGTCGCCATCTCCGCCAGGGCGTCGCCATGGCGGTGCAGGATCGCCGCGGCCTCCGGGTCCCCGGCCGCCGCGAGCCGGTTGACCAGGGGCGCCAGCCGGGCGAAGCCCGCGGGCCCGAAGCCGGGCTCCACCACCCGGGCCTTGATCGCCTGGGGCGCCAGGGGGTCGTCCGGATCGAGGGCAAGCCCCCGCCAGAGGGTTTCCAGCAGGGGGGTGATGGTCTGGCGGCCATCGGCCATGCGCAGGCTGAGCGCCAGCCCATCGCGGCCGATGTCCATGGCGGAGCCGGCGCCATCCAGCAGCCAGCCCCAGCCGGCGCAGCGGTGCTCCCGGCCCCCTCCGTCCCGGCCGAGGGCGATGGTGCCGGTGCCGCTGATGACCAGGATGCCCGGACCTTCGGGGAAGGCGCCGCGCAGGCCCGTGCGCTCATCGCCCGTGATCAGCACCCGCTCCAGCGGCAGCCCGAGGCAGGCGGCGGCGATCCCCCGGCCCTGGCCCTGCAGCGGCGTGCCCTGCTCGATGCCGCTCGCCCCCACCGCCGCCGCCGCCAGCGGCGCCGCGCCGGCGGGATGGCGGCGGTCGACCAGGTGGGCGCGGGCGCGGATCAGGCTCTCGCGCAGGGCCGCGGCGAAGCGTTCCGCACCATCGGGTGCCGCCAGGTGGGACACCCCGGGGCCCTCGCCCTCGCCCAGGGGAGGCCCGCCGCCGGCGGGCGCCAGGCGGCAGCGGGTGTGGCTCT
The DNA here is from genome assembly GCA_044337665.1 of Cyanobium sp. Classification (GTDB taxonomy): domain Bacteria; phylum Cyanobacteriota; class Cyanobacteriia; order PCC-6307; family Cyanobiaceae; genus Cyanobium. Next base: position 1,076 of record JBIIND010000322.1, on the reverse strand, counting down.
GGCCGGCGTCGAAGCCGGCGAGCAGCTCATTCACCGGCGTGCCGGGAGGCCGCCAGGGTGGCCAGGCCGAAGAGGGCCACCAGCTGCACCTCCGGCCGGAAGAAGATCGTGTCGGTGAGACCCTGCACCGCCAGGCCGAGGAACATGGCCACGGCCGCCAGACCGGGCAGCGCCAGGGTCCCCTCGCCGCCCAGCTGGCGCAGGCCGGTGCGCACGGCACAGAGGAACAGCCCGGTCCCCGCCAGCAGGCCAGGCAAGCCGGCCTCGACAGCCCATTCCAGGGGGACCGAATAGGCGCTGAGGGCGTTGAACTTGGGCTGTTGGTAAAGGGGGTAGATCAGGTTGAAGGCGTTGTTGCCGGGGCCGATGCCGATCAGGGGGCGGTCGCGGATCATCGCCAGCGCCGAACTCCAGACGTTCATGCGGAAGTTGTTGGAGCTGTCCTCCCGGCCCACCAGCAGGCTGAGCACCCGCACCCGCAGGGGCTCGACCGCCGCCACCAGCACCACCAGGGCCGCGGTGCCCCCCGCCAGCAGCAGGATGGGGAACAGGCGCCGCCAGAGTGGCGGCCAGGAGCGGCTGAGGCGCAGCACCAGGAACAGCGTGATGGCCGCCAGGGCCACCACCATCCCCATCCAGGCGCCGCGGCTGTAGGTGAGCACCAGGGCCACGAGCCCGAGCACGAGGCTGGCGAGGGCGAAGAGGCGGCGGGCCAGGCCGGGCCAGCGCAGCAGGGCCACCACGGCCAGGGGCAGGGTGGGCAGCAGGAAGCCCCCCAGAAGGTTGGGGTTCTCGAGGGTGCTGTAGATGCGGATCGTGCCTTCCGCCAGGGAATTGGCGTCGGACCAGCGGGCCAGGGCGCCGGGATCGCCGTAGAGCTGGCGGATGCCGATCACGCTGGTGACCAGCTGGCCGGCGAGGAGGGCGGCGGTGATCCGGTCCCACCACAGCGGGGCGGAGGCCAGCAGCTGGCGCATCAGGGCGTAGACCCCCAGATAGCTCACGAGCTTCATCAGCCCTTTGAAGGCGGCCATGGGCACCGGCGAGAAGCCGGTGGCGAGGATGGCGACGGCGAG
>JBIIND010000383.1:0-2868 GCA_044337665.1 Cyanobium sp. | reverse complement strand
AGCGGCTGGGGCGGCTGCTGGGGGCTGCTGGTGATCTCGATGATGCGGCCCTCGGCGGCCGGACTGTGCAGGGCCTCCAGGCACACCCGTGCCACCAGCCGGCGGGGAATGCTGTTGCTCTCCTGCTGGTCGGCGCCGCTGAACACCACCCCTTCCCGTTCAAGCCCCTCCTCTCGCTCGTTCAGGCCGCCGGGGCGGATCACGGTCCAGCGCAGGCCGCTCTGCTCCAGCCAGCGCTCGCCCACCCGCTTCCACACCAGGATCAGGCCGAACAGGTTGAGCGGATGGCGCCAGCGGCCAGCGCAGAGCGCACTCACCAGCACCACCCGCTCCAGCCCCACCGCCTTGCAGGCGGCGATCTGCTGACGCACCCCCAGGGCGTCCACCTGTAGGGGACCGCTGAGGTCGATCGAGGGGCGGGCGCCGGTGGCGATCATCAGGGCGTCGCAGCCTTCCAGGGCCCGGTGCAGGGCCTCGGTGTCGCCCAGCTTCAGCCGCACCACCTCGGCCCCCTCCAGCCCCGGCGGCAGCTGGGAGTCGGGCCTCACCAGGGCCCGCACCGCCAGCCCCTGGCCCAGGGCCTCCTGCACCACCCGCCAGCCGGTCTTGCCGGAGGCGCCGCTCACCGCCAGCAATACCGGGGTCTGATCCATGGCCGCCTTTGTCTGTCGTTACGGCGGCGACCCTAGGCAGCCTCAGCCGCCTCAGGAGGCATTGGTTCGACCACAGTTGCGCTACCCATCAGACGTCAGCCTGTGTGAGCAGGCGCCGCATTGCCGCCAGCAGGCGGGCAGCCCAGCCAGCGGGCGGTGGAGGACGCGCGGGGGTTGCTGGCGGCCTGCGTGAGACGGCTGCAGAGCAGGTCGCGTAGTTCGTTTTGCAGGCCCTGGCAGCCGGAAGCGGCCAGGGGGTTGGCAGGGGACCCACCGGCCAGGTGGGAGGTGGTGGCGCGCACCCCTGCCAGCAGACAACGCTGCTCCCCCCGGCTGAGAAACAGCACCACCTCCCCTGGAGGCACGTTGAATCCCCAGGGGGGTTCGGCGCCGCTGCCGCTGCCGGCCAGGGCCTCAACCAGCTCGGGATGGTTGATGGCATCGCTGGCCTGGGAAAGCTCCTTGGGCCGCCCCCAGCGCAGCATCGTGAGTTCGATGGCTGAACGGGGATGGAGCACATCGGCCTGGTACATCTCCAGAGCCTCCTGCTGCCGGGCCGGCTGGCGGGCCAGGCTGTGGGCCAGGCCGGTGCGATAGGCCCTGGCGGCCGAGGTGCCGGCAGGTTCGCGGTTGACGGCCTGGCGCCAGTGCTCTTCCGCGGCCTCGGGTTCATTGAGGAAATCCGTGAGAAAACCAAGGCGTGCGTGCGCTGCCGCCAGGCCCGGATCGAACTGGCGGGCCCGCTGCCAGGCCGCCCCGGCCCGTTGCAGGCGCTCTTCGCTGGGCACCTGGGCAAAGGCGCGAAAAGCCTCATCCCCCTGGTGCAACTGCCAGCGTGCCAGTGGCGTGCGCCCCAGCACCCAGGCCAGGGGCAAGCCAACGGCAACGGCCGGGGCGGCAACCCGCAACCAGCGCCGCTGCCACCAGCGGAGCGCGGCGGCCGGCGCCGGTGAGGGGATGGATGCTCCCCGCTGGGCCAGCCGCTCGTTGACGCGGGCTGCGGCTGCGGCGGGGCTGAGAGCGGCGATGTTGAGGGTGCCGTCGCCGCGCAGGATGCCGAGCTGGGAGAGGTCGCCAGGCTCCCCAAGGGTGAGCAGCATGATTCGACCGCCATCGCCCTTGAGGATCAGCTGGCGGATCCAACGCAGCTCCAGGCCGCACCACACCTTGCGGGGATAGTCGGGGCTGAGCACCACCACGATCAGGTCCGCCTGGTCGTGGTAGAGCTGCGGCAGGTACACATCCAGGTTGGGCCGGGCGAATTCGGCGTCGTGGAACTTGTCGTAGAGCACCCGCTGCCGGCCCCAGGTGTCTGCCAGTGCCTCGGCCAGGGGCTCCACCCGCGGCCGGTCCTCCCCGGCGTAGGAGAGGGCCACGGCGAAGCGCCGTCTGTCGGCATCAGCGCTCAGGGCCGACCTCCGGATTTGCTGAGGGGGAAGTTCTGGCCGCGCAGGTCGCTCATCGGCGTCTGCTCATACTTGAACAGATCCAGGGTGATGCGCTGCACTTCCTGCTCCACGTAGTCGGCCACTTCGCGCACGCCCACCAGGCCATCGCCGTTGCTGTCGGCCTTGCCTGAGAGGGCCTTGATCACGGCGCCGGTGAAGATCCCACGCTGGTTGTCGGGGCTTTCCAGTGCCATCCGCTGATCGCCGGCGGCGGCGAGCACCACCCGGCCGCTGAGGCGGGAGAGGCGGTCGATCGCCCCCTTCTCGCCGAGGGAGCGGCCACTGAGCCCGAAGGCGCCGGAGCTGCAGGTGTCGAGCACCACAACTGTTTTCGTGCTGGGGATGCGGGCCAGCAGGCTGCGCAGTTCGTCGCCGCCGAGACCGCCGGCAGCCAGGGATTCGCTGTTGCGGTAGAGCAGATCCTGGGGCAGAAACACGTATTCGCCCTGGTCGGTGCTCACGCCGTGGCCGGCCAGGTAGAGGACGAAGAGATCGGCCGGCCGCACCCGCTGGGCCATGGCCTGCAGTTCGCGGCGGATGCGCTCGCCGCTGGCCTGCTCATCGCGCAGAAGCACCGGCTCTGCCACGCGGGCGGTGCTGGCGCGGCCGGCGGCGGTGAGGGCCTCGCGGAAGGCCACGGCATCATTGGCCGCGAAGCGTACGCCGCGGCGCAGGGATCCATCGCGGTAGTTGGTGATGCCAACCGCCAGCAGGTGGAGGGTGGCGGGTTCACCGCTGGCGGTGCCGGTGAGATCGAGGCCCACGGG
>JBIIND010000321.1:0-2874 GCA_044337665.1 Cyanobium sp. | reverse complement strand
CGTGGCCGGCGCCATCGCCGCCAAGGGGCTGCCGCTGGCGCCCGTGCTGCTGGTGGCGGCCATGGCCCTGATGGCGGTGGGTTCGGCCCTGGTGATCAGCGGCTGGAAAGCCCGCCTCGGAGCGGTGCTGCTGCTGCTGTTCCTCGTGCCCACCACCCTGCTCTTCCACGGTGATGTGGCCGACAGGATGGAGCGGATTCAGCTGTTCAAGAACCTGGCGATCATGGGCGGCCTGCTGCTGGTGGCCGACCAGGACAGCAGGGGTTGAGAAGGGATTTTTTCCAGAATCTGCAACATTTACCAGGACCTCTGCGCCGCTTCACGCAACCTGGGGATTACCCCCGAGTTTGCTTTCTTTTACTGGGAGCCAAGGGCTTCTCAAGGGAGTTGCAGGAAGCTGATGTTGAAACGCGGTGACAGAGAAGCTGCGGGATCCGCCTTCAGCAGCGGGTGTCCCTCGGCCTGGGAGAGGGCTCGCCCCCATCCAGACAATCCAGACGCCAACCTGGCCAGTCCCGGATTCCAACCTGGCCGAATCCTCGCAGGCGCGCTTCGGCACCCTCACCCCAGCTCCAGCAACCACTCCACCGCCGGAATCAGCCGCACGCCGGCGGGTAGATCGAGCCGGCGATGGGGGGGATCCAGCACCACCAGGTCGAGCTGTTCGGCGCCGCTGGCCTCGCGCAGGCTTTCCAGCGGGCGCAGCTCCCGCGCCCAGGTGGCGGGATCCTGCAGGTCGACGCACACCTGCACCAGGCGCACGGATCCATCGGGCCCGCGGGCCACGAAATCCACCTCCTCCCGGTCCGGGGTGAGCGCGTAGCTGAGGCTGCAGCCGCGTCGCCACAACTCCAGCGCCACCACCGTTTCCAGCCGCTGGCCCAGCTGGCGCTGGCCGCGTCGATCGAACAGATCGATCAGGCCGGGATCAATCGGATAAACCTTGCGCGGATTGCTCTGGCGTTGCCGCACCGATTCGCTGGCGATCGGCACGCTGCGGAGCAGGTAGGCGGCCTCCAGATGGTCGATCAGGGCGTGCACCGTGTCCTTGGCGATCGCGAAGCCCTGGGAACGCAGATCGGCGTGCAGCCTGTGCACCGAAAAGCGTCCCGCCGGCTGGCCCAGCAGTTGCCGCACCAGCGCCCGCAGCGCCACCGGTTGGCTCACGTCGTGGCGCTCGATCACATCCCGCAGCACCGTGCTGTCCACATAACTGGTGAGCAGGGCTGCGCGCAGCCGCTCCTCGGCGCCCTGCACCTCCGGAAAGCCACCCTCCTGCAGATAGCGCAGCAGCGCCTGTTGATAGCCGGAGCGTTGCGCGGCCCTCAGAGATTCACCGGCAGCGGGTTCCGTGCCGCGATGGCGCAGGGCCTCGCGAAAACTGAAGGGGAACACCTCACAGGCCAGGGCGCGGCCGCGCATGCTCGAGGCGATCTCCGCCGAGAGCATCTGGGCGGAGGAGCCGCTGATCACCACATCGATCGGCTCGCTGTCGATCAGCCGCCTCACAAAGCCCTCCCAGCCAGGGATCAGCTGGATCTCATCGAGGAACAGACAGGCTCGCTTGCCGCCGCTGGGGGCGCGCCACTGCGGCGCCATCGTCAGCCAGCCCTCCAGCAGCTGGTCGAGCAGCGCCGGCCCTGAACCGGCCAGCCGTTCGTCGTCCAGCGAGAGCAGGGGAAGGGCCTCCCGCGGCAGGCCCCGCTCCAGGCCCTGGCGCACCTGTTGCCACGAGCCGCGGCAGGGGCCGGGTGATCGCCTCCCGCAGCTTCTGCTCCAGCAGCCAGTCCATGGCGATCAGGCAGGTGGTGTCCTTCCAAGAAGGCTACTTTCTGAGAGATGTGGCCGCCTGGGAGGGCCAGCCCCTCAACCCGCCCCCGGCGCCATCAGCGACGGCAGCCAGGTGACCAGCGCCGGAAACACGATCACCAGCAGCAGCACGAACAACTGCACGGCGATGAAGGGCACGGCGCCGCGGTAGATGGCGCCGGTGCTCAGATCCGGCGGAGCCACACCGCGCAGATAGAAGAGGGCAAAGCCGAAGGGGGGCGTGAGGAAGGAGGTCTGCAGGTTGGTGCCGATCACCACCCCGAACCAGAGCAGCGCTTCCGGGCCCAGCAGCTGGCGGGCGGTGGGCAGCAGCAGCGGCAAGACGATGAAGGCGATCTCGAAGAAATCGATGAAGAAGCCCAGGGCGAAGATCACCGCCATGCTCACCACCAGGAAACCCACCCGGCCGCCGGGCAGGTGCAGCAGCAGGTCGCTGATCAGGGCGTCGCCGCCCAGGCCGCGGAACACCAGGCTGAAGGCGGTGGAGCCGATCAGGATCGCCATCACCATCGCCGTGGTGCGCAGGGTGTCGTCGCACACCTGGGCCAGGCTGGCGCGGCTGAAGCCGCCGCCCACCGCCGCCAGGGCCATCGCCCCCACCGCCCCGAGGGCACCGGCTTCGGTGGGGGTGGCGATGCCGAAGAAGATGCTCCCCAGCACCAGCAGGATCAGGACCAGGGGCGGCACCAGCACCCGGGTGAGCGTGGCGGGGCCCATGCGGTCGGCGTCGGCCAGGCGCAGCGGCGGCGCCAGCGACGGCTTCCAGCTGCTCACCGCCACCACATACACCGCGAAAGCGCCGGCCATCAGCAGGCCCGGGATCAGGGCGCCGATGAACAGATCCCCCACCGAGACCCCCAGCTGGTCGCCGAGCACCACCAGCACAATCGAGGGGGGGATGATCTGGCCGAGGGTGCCGGAGGCCGCAATCACGCCGCTGGCCAGGGAGCGGTCGTAGCCGGCCCGCAGCATCGCCGGCAACGAGATCAGGCCCATGGTGGTGACCGTGGCCGCCACCACGCCGGTGGTGGCGGCCAGCAGCGC
>JBIIND010000320.1:0-2875 GCA_044337665.1 Cyanobium sp. | reverse complement strand
AGTGGATATGTGCGTGCCAATCATCGCTGAGAAAGTGGCGACCCTGCCAGCCGCAAATGTTGCAGCAAACAAGCCTTGGATAGGAGATCAGGGCCACCTTCACCAGGGAGCGGATCTTGCGGAACGAAGATCGCACCGCCGGCATCCATGAGTGGGTGACCATGGGATCTGTAGACTAATTCGTATCAGTTAATAATGTACCACGCACATGCGATGGCCAACCGTGAACGCGGACACTCCCTGCCCCTTTCCGATCCAGCTCGGGCAGAGGAAGCCCCCAGGCCAGGCCGGCTGGCGGCTCAATCCTCCGCCTCCAGCTCACGACGGGCCTGTGCCAGTTCCTCTCGCTCGGCTGCCGAGGGGATGGGGACATCCAGATCGAGGCAGAGCAGGGCATCAATCACGGCGGCAGCCACCACCAGGCGGGTGAACCATTTGTGATCAGCCGGCACCACATACCAGGGGGCCTGCGCTGTGGCGGTGTGCTGAATCATCTCCTGATAGGCATGCATGTAGTCGTTCCAGTAGGAGCGCTCACGAATGTCGGCGGCGGAGAACTTCCAGTGCTTCTCGGGCTGGTCGAGCCGCTCGAGGAAACGCTTCTTCTGCTCCCGGCGGGAGACGTGCAGGAAGAACTTGCGCACGACGACCCCGTTGCGGCCGAGGTAGGCCTCGAAATGGCGAATGTCGCGGAAACGCTGCTTCCAGATCTGCGGGCCCACCAGCTGCGCTGGCAGATTCTGACGGGCGAGCAGCTCCGGATGCACCCGCACCACCAGGGTCTCCTCGTAATAGCTGCGGTTGAAGATGCCGATACGCCCCCGCTCCGGCAGTTGCCGCTGGCAACGCCAAAGGAAGTCATGGTCGAGTTCCTCGGCGCTGGGAGCCTTGAAGGAATTCACCTGGCAGCCCTGGGGATTGATCCCGCTCATGACGTGCCTGATGGTGCTGTCCTTGCCGGCGGCGTCCATCGCCTGGAAGATCAGCAACACGGCCCAGTGGTCGCGGGCATAGAGACGGTTCTGCAGCTCCGAGAGGATCTCCACCCCCTCCCGCAACACCTGCGCCGCGGGTTCCTTGGCGGTGGGGTCAAGATCGAGAGTGCAGGCTGGATCCACCGCAGCGAGGCGAAAGCCGGCGCCATCGTCGACGCGGAAGGGAGCGCAGAAGCCATGGGCGCGTTCCAGGATCTCGGACTTGTCCATGGGCGGCGGGAAGCGGAAGGGGCCGCGGGGAGCGGCGTGGTCCGGGGGGGCGGGGCGGGCGGCGCCGAGGCGCCAACCCTTCTCAGATTCGCGCACGGTGTCCCCGCGCCAGCTCCCGAGGCGGCAGGATGGGGTGCGACGCCCTACGCGAAGGTTGCCGCCGTGCCCCGCTCCCAGCGCAATGACAACTTCATCGATAAGAGCTTCACCGTGATGGCCGACCTGATCGTGAAGCTGCTGCCGATCGACGCCAAGGCCAAGGAAGCCTATGTGTACTACCGGGACGGTCTCTCGGCCCAGAACGACGGCGACTATGCCGAAGCTCTGGATAACTATGGGGAGGCGCTGAAGCTCGAGGAGAACAAAACCGACCGGGCCGAGATCCTCAAGAATATGGCCATCATCTTCATGAGCAACGGCGAAGAGGAGAAGGCGCTTGATTATTACCGGCAGTCCCTGGAGGAGAATAGCAATTCCCCTTCCTGCTTCAAGAACATGGGGCTGATCTATGAGAAGTGGGGCCGCATCGCCCAGGAGGAGGGCAACCAGGATGAAGCCGACCGCTGGTTTGACCAGGCCGCCGAGCACTGGACCAAGGCGGTGCGCCTCTATCCCGGCGGCTATCTGGATATTGAGAACTGGCTGAAATCATCCGGAAGGGCCAACGTGGATGTGTATTTCTGAGCACCGGTTGTGGTTCAGGGCGACTTCTGACAGAAAAAAACCTTGCGGTGGTTTGTGGCCAGGGGGTGGTCGGACAGCCGGGGGGGGAACAGGACATGACGGCGCACCTGCTCGGGCGTGAAGGTCTGCTCACTTACGGCATTGACCTGGAAACCTGCAGACGCCACAAGGCCGGCAAAATCATCCCCAAAAATCCGCAGATGGTCCCACTGTCCGTAGTGGCGTGTTCGCTCTTCCGGGGTTGTGATGGCAGGGTCCTCCTGGGTTATGGCCAGACCATCCTGTTGCGGAACTGTGAAGATGGCGAAGCCACCCGCCCGCAGGACGCGATGCACCTCCTGCAGCGCCCGCTGATAGCTGGGCACATGCTCCAGGACATCAAAGGCGATCAGAACATCCACGCTGCCATCGTCCACCTCTGTCATGGCGGACATGTCCAGTTGCAGGTCACAGTCGTCCCGCAGATAGTCGGTGGTGACGTATTGAGCGGCTCGGGACTTGAGGTGGTCTCTGCTAATGGATTCGGGTGCAAAGTGAAGAATCTTCTTCCCATCAATTAAATGCTGCCAAGAGTAGGTACCATCGGCCTCCAGAGCGGCGAAAAACAGCCTCTGACGGATATCTGAACCACATCTTGGGCAGTGGATATGTGCGTGCCAATCATCGCTGAGAAAGTGGCGACCCTGCCAGCCGCAAATGTTGCAGCAAACAAGCCTTGGATAGGAGATCAGGGCCACCTTCACCAGGGAACGGATCTTGCGGAACGGAGATCGCACCGCCGGCATCCATGAGTGGGTGACCATGGGATCTGTAGACTAATTCGTAACAGATAATAATGTACCACGCACATGCGATGGCCAACCGTGAACGCGGACACTCCCTGCCACTTCCCGATCCAGCTCGGGCAGAGGAAGCCCCCAGGCCAGGCCGGCTGGCGGCTCAATCCTCCGCCTCCAGCTCACGACGGGCCTGTGCCAGCTCCTCTC
>JBIIND010000319.1:0-2876 GCA_044337665.1 Cyanobium sp. | reverse complement strand
GGGGATCGGGACACCTGGCTGGGCCTCGCCAATGTGGGTGGGCCGTTGAGGCCCGCCAGGCCCCGAACAGTTGTCGCCAGTCCTGTAGGTTTGGCAGCAGGATTGGCTGAAAACCAGTATAAATTTTCCTTGTGATTGAGCGAAGCCTTCCGGCCTTTGCGCGGGCTTGCTGTTGCGGTCAAGGCGTCATAAATGGTAATTCAATAATGAAGAGTATTGCAGTCGCCGTCGTCGTTTCTGGATTCATTGCATTCTCACCGCGCGAAATCACGCGCAGCCTATGGGAGATCAATCGCCTCTGAGTTCTTGAAGGTTGATCGGTTGTCGCAGGCGGTCCCGATGGTTGGGAGCACTGGCGTGCAGCTCTACGATCTCGCCTTTGCTCCAGGCGGCAGACTCGACGCCGCCTAATTGGGTTCGGTGCGTCGCCCTTCCTCATGGGAGAGGCGGCTATTGCGGCACAGATGCAAGCCAACCATCGCGGTGGCAATCCCGTGCCGTGCGGTACATCCGCATGGTCGGCGACAGGAGGATAGGGGTCGTTTCTGCGCCGGGACGGAACCGCCCTGGTGCATCGCTCGGATCTGCCGGAAGGCAACAATCCCTCCGCGACCTCAACGCCGATCCTGTTCTAAATGGAGCCAAGCGGACTCGAACCGCTGACCCCCTGCATGCCATGCAGGTGCTCTACCAGCTGAGCTATGGCCCCGTGGGATGCGCGGACGCCGGAGGGCTGGAGGATCCGGCTGGCCCGAAGGCCGTGTCAGGCGCTGTTGGAGATTACACCGCCGACGGTCCCCGGGGCCAGTTTCCCTCAGACCTGCCGCCAGACCGCCACCAGTTTCCCCTGCACGCTCACCTGGTCGGCGGGCAGGACGATGGGCGCGTAGGCGGGATTGGCGGCCTCCAGGGTCACCTGGCTGCCCTGGCGATGGAAGTGCTTGAGGGTGGTGCCGCTGCCGGGCACCAGCGCACTCACGATCGTGCCCTCCCGCAGGCGGCCCGGATCGCTCACGGGTTCCATCAGCACCACGTCCCCCTCCGCGATGTGGGCGTCCACCATCGAATCGCCGTTCACGGTGAGGGCGAACAGGCCACGCTTCTCCAGCACCGGCGCCAGGTCGAGCCGTTCCTGCACGTCGTCGAAGGTCTCGATCAGGCCGCCGGCGGCCACCGCCCCGAGCACCGGGATGCCGGCGGGGCCAGCCAGGCCGGCGAGCAGTTGCAGGGTGCGGGCCTGGCCCTCCTGCCAGGTGATCCAGCCCTTCTGCTGCAGATGGCGCAGGCGGCTCTGGATCGGCGCGGGGGAGCGCAGGCCCATCGCCTCCATCATCTGGCGGATCGAGGGGCTGTGGCGGTGGCTGGTGATGTAGTCGGCCAGCCAGTCGTAAAGCTCCCGCTGGGCGGGGGTGAGCTCCTGCTGGCCGGCATGGGGGGCTTGAACGGACGCGGAAGACCTGCTGGGCATGGAAGCGGGGACACCTGAATACATTTGTACCCTTCAGACGTCCGACGGGCAAGGGTGGTGGCCGAGGGTCATTTCATGATCACGCGCAGCACGTCACGCGCCCGCTGCGGACAGGTGGCGAAAGCCTGGGCGATGGCCTCGATCGCCACCTCCTCGCCCAGGGCCGCGATCGTCTTCTCCGTCAGTTCCTCAGGCGGGATGCTGCGGGAAATGAAGTACTCCAGCGTGGCCTTCTCGACAGCCTGGCCAGGCTCCTCTCCGGCGCACCAGCGGCGGGCCACGTCGGCTCCGACCACCGCCCCGAAGTCGGCGGCATCAAGGACCGGAGTGACCCTGCCGGCGGACTGACCTGGCGCCGCCCCGATGGTGGCGGCACTGAGCCACAGAAGCAGCCCCAGCCCCGCGGCGAGGTGCGAGGCGAACGCCGCCACCATCAGATTCCGCCCAGGAGAGTGGCCAGCATGGCCTGCTGGGCGTGAAGGCGGTTTTCCGCCTGATCGAACACACGACTGGCGGCGCCTTCGATCACCCCGGCGCTGATCTCCTCGCCACGGTGGGCGGGGAGGCAGTGGAGCACGATTGCGCGGCTGTCCGCCTCCGAGAGCAGGGTCTCGTCGAGGCAGAAGCCACGGAAGGACTCCTCCCGCCGGCTTTGCTCGGCCTCCTGGCCCATGGAGGCCCAGACGTCGGTGTAGAGGGCATGGGCGCCCCGCACCGCGGTGAGGGGATCGGGAACCACCTCGATCGCGCAGCGGCCGGCGGCGAGCTGGCGCGCCAGCTCCAGAACCCCCGCTTCCGGCGCAAAGCCCACCGGAGCGCCCACGCGCACGTTCACCCCCAGCAGGGCGCCACAAAGCATCAGGGAGTGGGCCACGTTGTTGCCGTCCCCCACGTAGGCGAGGGTGAGGCCCGGAAGTTCTCCGAAGGCCTCCCGCAGGGTGAGGAAATCGGCCAGGGCCTGGCAGGGGTGCTCCCGATCGGTCAGGGCGTTGATCACCGGGATCGTGGCCCAGTGGGCATAGTCCTCCAGTTCGCTCTGGGCGAAGGTGCGCACCGCCAGGGCGTCCACATAGCGGCTCAGCACCCGGGCGGTGTCGGCCAGCGGTTCGCCCCGGCCCAGCTGGGTGACGGCGGGATCCAGGTCGATCGTCTGACCGCCCAGTCGCGCCATCGCCACGGTGAAGCTCACCCGGGTACGGGTGGAGGCCTTGGTGAAGATCAATCCAAGGGTGCGACCGCCCAGGTCGACCCGCCGGCGTCCTGCCTTGAGGTCGGCGGCCAGGTCGAGCAGCGCTGCGGTCTGGCCGCTGTCGAGGTCGCCCGAGGACAGGTAATCCCTCCCCTTCAGTCCCGCCAGGGTGGCGATGTCCCAGCCGGCAGCCATCGGCTCAGCCCAAAGAACCCTTAT
>JBIIND010000026.1:0-10826 GCA_044337665.1 Cyanobium sp. | reverse complement strand
GGGCCGCGGCCAGGGTCTCCAACCCCACCGGTCCGCCCCCGTGGCCCTCAAGCAACAGGGTGAGCAGGCGCCGGTCACTGGCGTCAAGCCCCCGCGCGTCGACCCGGTGCAGACGGAGGGCTTCATCCACCAGATCGGGACCGATGGGGGTGTGGCCCGCCACGGAGGCCACGTCCCGCACCCGCCGCAGCAGGCGGTTGGCGATGCGGGGGGTACCTCGGCAGCGGCGGGCCACCTCCAGGGCAGCCGCCGCGGTGAGGTCCACCGGCAGCAGGGAGGCGGCCCGCTGCACGATGGCCTGCAGGTCGTCGAGCGCGTAGAACTCCAGCCGCTGGATCAGCCCGAATCGATCCCGGAGGGGCGAACTCAGTGCCCCGGCCCGGGTGGTGGCGCCCACCAGGGTGAAGGGAGCCACGGGCAAGCTGCGGGTACGGGCGGAAGCGCCCTTCCCCACCGTCAGGTCGAGGCGAAAATCTTCCATCGCCGGATAGAGAATCTCCTCGGCCACCCGATTGAGACGATGGATTTCGTCGATGAACAGCAGGTCGTGGGGCTGCAGATTGACCAGCAAGCCGACGATGTCGCGGGGACGCTCCAGGGCCGGAGCGCTGGTGATGCGGCAGCGGACCCCCAGCTCCTCGGCGAGCACGAGGGCCATGGTGGTCTTGCCCAGGCCCGGGGGCCCATGCAGCAGCACATGGTCGAGGGCCTCGCCCCGGCTGCGGGTGGCCTCCACGGCGATCGCCAGGACCTGCTTGAGCTCGGCCTGGCCGATGTAGTCCGCCAGGCGCTTCGGGCGCAGACCATCCTCGCGGGCCCGCAGATCGGTGGAAGGGATTTCATCGCCGGGGCGCTGGGCCGGATCAACCAGGCGGTCACTGGCGGTGGAAACGCGGCTGCTAGCGTTTCCGGGGGATTTGGCTTGTGAGGACACGATGGCCATGCCCCCAGGATATCGTTTTGATTGGTGGAGGCGAGATCCCAGATTTGGGGATTGACCTGGCGCCAGGGGCTCGGAAAGGATCGAACCTCCATCGGCGCGGCCTCCCCACCCAGACGGCCTTCCCACGCCTCGGCAGCGGCCAACAAGAACGGAGTGCCGTCAGCATCAGCGCCATGCTCTGGGAGCCAAAGCCCAGCGACGAGCCTCGGCAGGAGGACAGTTCAGGAGTCGCAAAAGCAAGGGAGAAGCTGGTCTGAGCCAACGATTCGCGAACTTAAACGGCAGCGATTATGGAGGGTCACATCACCTAGGATCCACGGCAAATACGCAACATGCCTGGCCCCGACCCTCGCCATGAAACAGTTTGCATACTGGCTCCGTTCAAACCCACTTCCCCTGACCCTACTGGGCCTGCTTCTCCTGATTTCATTCACCGTCAACCTGGTGACAATTGCGACGTTTCCTTCCTGGGATGACGAGGCCTATATGGCGAACATCTCGTTCAATCTTGCCCAGGGGCACGGTCGCGTATTCGATATGCTGCCCTGGGAAGACATCGCCGAAGTCAATCGATACGGACCGCTTTACTTTCATTTACAGGCGACTATCATTCGCCTGTTTGGCCTTCACGATTGGCTATTTCGCCTGCCCAATCTTATCAGCAGCTACCTGGGCATCCTGCTGATCGCCCTCACCCTGCGCAACGCAAAAATACCCGGCAACTGGACCACAATCTATGTTGTTCTTGCCGTTCTTGACATCTCTGTCAACCGCAATATGGTCGGCGGCAGAATGGACATGCTGGCCACGTTTTTTGTCTGCCTATCGCTGTTTCTCATCCACGCAAGGGGTTTTACCGCCAGGGTTGAGTGGTCGCGCTGGCTGCTTGTTGGAGTCAGCAGCGCCATGGCTTTTCTCACGACTCCGCGTGCCCTTTTCCTGCTGCCCATTATTGCGTGCACAGGATTGGCCAGGATCTGGAGCGACCGGGGGCAGGGGCAGCGGAGTGTTCCGATCGGGCAGACCCTGCTTGCCCTGGGCAGCTTCGTCCTTCCCGTGGCGCTCTGGATTGGCAGCCTGGGCGGATTAGCCCCGTATCTTGCCATTCAAAACTCAAGCGTTGTGCGGGATCATATCGCCCCCTCTTTCTTCCGATCTGTCTACGACAATATCGGCATCTCCGCCATGCTGGTTCTGGCCTTGATGGGAGCCAGGCAAATCATCCGGTCCGCCCTGCTTACCGGACTGATCCTGACCTACTTCACCTTTAGCCTATTCGTCAGGGAAATTGGTCCCTACGCTGGCATGATCATGCCCTTTGTACTTGCCGCCGTTGCCGCACTATTGAGCCAGATCACCATGCATCGCGCCTTCAAAACCCTGCTGGTGGCCATGATCCTCCTTCCCAGCCTCACCCTGCTCAGCCTGCGCGCCGCCGACCTGCCGCTCAATGCCGACTGTCGGCAAGCCAAGCCCCTGACCAGGCTGAAGGAGCAACTGGCCACGGAGGACAGGCAAGGCCTGAAGGTGGTTGCGGATTATAAATATTTTTTCCAGCTTGAGGGAGCCCAGGCCCGCCTGTTGGCCTTGGAGGGGACTCCTGTCCAGAGGCAGCAATATCTTCGCGATGCTGATTTAGTCCTCGACCAACCGTCGGCGGAGCCACCAGCCCCAGGGCTGAAGATTGCCGGCAGCCTTTCCTGTAGGCCCCGCAGGCTGCCGATACTTCCCGCAAGCTTTTACGAGCGCTCTATTTACAACGAAACCATGTACATCAGGCCCAGGCAAAGGTAAAGTAATCAGCGGGCCCAATCCGCCAAGATTCAAGGACGGTCGGCCGGGCAAGCCCTAGGCTCGAGTCCTCCACGCCCTATCCACGCAGACACGATGGCCAAGGGTCCTGGCAGGAAAGGCGGCGGTGGGGGGGCTGCCGACCCCTCCCAGCGCCTGCTGGCCGATAACCGCTTCGCGCGCCACCAGTACGAAATCCTCGAGACCCTGGAGTGCGGCATCGAGCTGCTGGGTACGGAGGTCAAGTCGATTCGGGCCGGACAGGCGAATCTGCGGGATGGCTTCTGCCTGATCAGGGGCGACCAGCTGCAGCTGCACAACGTGCACATTTCTCCCCACAGCCACGCCGGACGCTTCTTCAACCATGAACCCCTGCGGGTGCGGCGCCTCCTGGCCCACCGCCGCGAGATCGACAAGCTGCGGGTGGCTCTCGAACAGAAGGGGCTCACCCTCATCCCGCTGAACCTGCACCTCAAGGGTTCCTGGATCAAGATCAGCCTCGGGCTGGCCCGGGGCCGCAAGCTCCACGACAAGCGCCAGGAGGAGAAGCGGCGCGTCGAGGCCAAGGAGGCGCGGGCCGCGATCGCCAGGCTCTGAGCGTCCCCACCAGCCCTCAGCGGTTTCGGCCCGCTTCCGCGCCGTCCTGGGGCGCCACAGGGGGCGGGGGGGTCGGGGACGACGGAGGGGGCGAGTCCGCCGGGGGTGCCTGGGGATCCACCGGTTCGGGGCTTCCGGCCGGCGGCCTGGAGGGGTCCTCCGTCCCCTCCGGAGGGCTCGGCAGCTCACCGGGGACCGGAGGCTCGGGCTCCGCGGCCGGCGGCGGCGGATCCGCCCGCAGGGAGAGGCTGATGCGGGTGGGCGCGACGCCGTCATTCGTCACGAGCAGCTGAACCGGCGAGCCCTTCTGGGAGCCGACGGTGACGACCCGCAGGGGGCCGCGGGGGGCCAGGGGGGTGCCGTCGGCGGCGAACAGGCTCATCTGCAGCAGCGGCGTCCCGCTGACCCCCAGGGCCAGGCCGTGATTCGCGGGCACACGGATGGCGAACAGACGGGCGCCGCTGGCGGGCACCTCAGCCGTCTGCACCTGGGTGGTCTGGGAGGGCGCCTCGATCGGCTCGATGCGCAGGTTATCCAGCGTCTGCTGGGCGGCGGCATACCAGAGCTGACGGAAGGGTTCGGCCGGCAGGTCTGCCCCCGGGTGGGAGGGCAGCAGGCTGCGGGCGCTCACGGAGACCAGCTGGCGCAGCACCGATGGGCTCAGCCCCTGGGCCACCAGCTCCCGCTGACGGCCGCTCCAGTCGGCGTCGCTGAAGCTGCCGAGCCGTTGCCGCAGGGCGAGGGGCAACTGCTCCACCCGCGCCAGCCATTCCTCCGCCTGGTCATTCCAGACGCGGCGCAGCGGCGCATCCTCCAGGCCATCGCCGGGCGGGCGGCCACGGCGCTCCGGGTACTGGTTGAGCAGCGCGGCATCCACCAGGCGCAGAAACCAGCCGCGGTCGATCTGGAGGGCCCGCAGACGATTGAGAAGCTGCTGGCGCTGATCCACCTCGGCCGGCGGCAGGCTGCTGCTCCGCTCCCCCACCTCGGCCGGACCCGGAGGACTCAAGCTGCCGCGGCTGAGCCACCACCAACCCAGGGCGGTGCCGGCGACAGCCGAGAGCACCAGCGCGATCAACACCGGCCAGAGCCCCCCTTCGGCGGCCTCCTCACGCGCCTCCTCCCGGCTGCGGGCCCGCACGGGCCGCAACTGGGAAGCGGAAGGGGGCGGGGGCGGCACCAGGCGCAGCGGCGGCCGGGCGGCGGGGTCCGGGGCGGCGGGCTCCGCCTCCGGCTCCGGGGGCATGGGCGGGGGGGGCTGGGCGGGGGCCGGCGGGACGGTCGGCTCGCTGCCGAGGGTTTCGGAGGGGGGCTCCGGGCGCGGCACCAGCGCGACGGTTCGGTCGGAGCGCGGCACCGGGCCGGTGCTGTCCGGCATCGGCACGGACTGAAGGGCCTGCAGAGCCTGGGACGCGGAGTCGAAGCGTTCCCCGGGCTCACGGCCCAGCAGGCGGCGCAGGGTGGCCGCCAGGGCGGGCTCGCTGTCCAGGGCGGCGGGCCAGCGCCATTCCAGGGTCACCGGATCGAGGAGGCTCCCGGGACCGTCACCGCTCAGCAACACCAGGGCCACCACCCCGAGGGCATGGAGATCCATCCAGGGCTGGGGGGGCTCACCGCGCACCAGCTCGGGCGGCGCATACCCCGGGGTCGTGCCCAGGGGCTCCTCCCCGCCCGTCCCGCCGCGCACCAGGCCGAAGTCGAGCAGAACCGGCAGGCCGTCACTGTCGCGGCGCAGCAGGTTGGCGGGGCTGAGGTCGCCATGCAGGAGGTCCTGGCTGTGCAGAGCCACAAGCACCGGCAGGAGCTGGCGCAACAGCAACAGCACCTCGCCGGCACCGAACACCAGCTGGCGCTCGGAACGGGCCAGCAGCAGCTGGTCGTAGGTGCGACCCCCCTGCCACTCCCGCACCAGCCAGAGATCGGGGTCCTCCGCGATGACCCCCCCGAAGCGGGGCACCTGGGGATGGAGCAGCCCCTGCAGGCGTGCCCAGAGTTCACGGACCCGGGCCTGATCCGCCTCGGGCCCGAGGCGGCGCAGGGCCACCGGCGCGTCCGCGGCGAAGGTGTCGGTGGCCTGCCAAAGCTCCCCCTGGCCCGCGGCGCCTTCACTGAGACGGCGCTCCAGCCTGTACCGCCCGCCGACCAGCTGCCCCGGAGCTGCGGTGGTGGTCATGCGCCGCGCCCGCCCATGGTCCGCTTTTCGCTCCGCCGAGGGGATGCGTGAGGTGCCCCGATCCTGCCGGGAGGGGTGCTTGCGTCAATCCGCCAGGCGGCGCCGGTCGGCACACCCGCAAGATTGGGGAGGAAGCGGGTGCTGATCCGCACCATGCCGTTGGCGGTCCCTGTCGTGATCACTGGGCCGGATCGTAGGGAAAGCTCGTAGCTTCTCCGCCAATCTCCCCCGCAGTCTCCCCCCGCGCCCATGGGCCAGGCCCCCCCTCCCCCCCGCCTCATCCAGGCGGCACCGACGGCGACCCTGGAGCGGTTGCGGTGGGTGCGGGGCCGCAGTGAGGCCCTGATCGAACCCCTGGAGCCCGAAGACCTCTGCCTGCAGGGGATGGAGGACGCCAGCCCACCGAAGTGGCACCTGGGCCACACCACCTGGTTCTTTGAGACCTTCCTGCTCCAGACCCACCTGCCGGGTTGGCAGCCGAGCGATCCCCGCTGGGGTTACCTGTTCAATTCCTACTACGACGCCGTCGGCGCTCGCCATCCCCGGCCGGGGCGGGGTCTGCTGACCCGGCCGCCGATCGGGGCGGTGCTCGCCTGGCGACGGCGCGTGGACGAGGGTCTGGAGGCGCTGGTGGACGTCCTCGAAAACCGGCCGGTGGAGCAGGCCCTGCCCCTGCGCGACCTGCTGGATCTCGGTCTGCAGCACGAACAGCAGCACCAGGAGCTGCTGCTGATGGACCTGCTCGATGGCTTTTCCCGCAACCCCCTGGAGCCGTCCTGGGGGGAGGGTCCGGACGGTCCCGAAGCCCTGTGGGAGCGCCGCCTCCGCCCAGGGTCTGGTGGCGGCGGGGAGGCTCCCGGGGAGGCGACCCGGCATTCCTTCCCAGGCGGGCTCGTGGAGATCGGCCATCCCCCCGACGCAGACCACTTCCACTTCGACAACGAGGCGCCGCGCCACCGGGTGTGGCTTGAGCCATTCCAGCTGGCCGACCGCCTGGTGAGCAACGGGGACTTCGCCGCCTTCATCGCCGATGGCGGCTACCGACGGCCCGAGCTTTGGATGAGCGAGGGCTGGGCGGTGGGGCAGGCCCGGGGCTGGCGGTCGCCCCGCTACTGGCGGGGCGACGGGGAATTCACCCTGGCCGGGCACCGGCCGCGCCCGCCGCAGGCGCCGGTGCGCCATCTCAGCTGGTTCGAGGCCGACGCCTACGCGCGCTGGGCCGGCGCCCGGCTCCCCAGCGAGGCCGAGTGGGAGACGGCGGTCCGGGCCGGGCTCGGCCAGGCCTTCGGCCTGCTCTGGCAGTGGACCTCCACCCCCTACCGCCCCTATCCGGGCTTCGCCCCGGCCGCCGGGGCCGTGGGCGAGTACAACGGCAAGTTCATGACCTCCCAGTTCGTGCTGCGCGGCAGCTCCTTCCTCACCCCCGACGGCCACGAACGGCCCACCTACCGCAATTTCTTTCCTCCGGGGAGCCGTTGGATGGCGGCGGGCCTGCGGCTGGCCTGGAATCGATGAGCACCTCCCCTCCCCCCACCCGCGAACCGTGCCTGCTCGACCTGCACCCGGAACCGGCCGACATGGCCCGGCTGGTGCGGGAGGGAATGGGACGCCACCCGAAACAGCTGCCCGCCTGGCTGCTGTACGACGGCGAGGGGTCGCGGCTGTTCGACGCGATCTGCGCCCAGCCTGAGTACACGCTCACCCGCACCGAAACAGCCCTGCTGGAGGGGCGGGCGAAGGATCTGGCCGCCGCCCTGGGCCCCGGGGTGGTGGTGGAGTTCGGCGCGGGCAGCGCCCGGAAGGTGAGCCCCCTGCTGGCCGCCCTGCGGCCGGAGGCTTACCTGGCGCTGGACATCAGCGCGGCCCACCTGGCCCCGGCCTGCGCCGACCTGCAGCGGCGCCATCCCTGCCTGCCGGTGTTCGGGATCTGCTGCGACTACAGCCGACTCGAGGCGCTGCCCCACCACCCCGCGCTGGAGGGCCACCGGCGGGTGGGCTTCTACCCGGGCAGCTCGATCGGCAACTTCGAACCGGCGGAGGCGGCGACCCTGCTGGGGCAGTTCCTGCGGCTGCTGGGACCCGACAGCGCCCTGCTGGTGGGCGTCGACCACCCCAAGGAGGAGGAGCGTCTGGTGAGCGCCTACGACGACGCGGCGGGGGTCTCGGCGGCCTTCGCCCTCAACCTGCTGCGCCGCCTGAACCGCGACGTGGGAGGGGATTTTGACCTGGACGCCTTCCACTACCAGGCCCGCTGGGAGCCAGGGCCCAGCCGCATCGTCATGGAGCTGGTGAGCCGGCGGGATCAGGCGGTGCGGCTCGCCGGCGAGACCTGGCACTTCGCCGCCGGCGAGCCGCTGGTGACGGAGCACAGCCACAAGTACACCCCGGCCGCCTTCGACGCCCTGGCGGAGGGGGTGGGCTGGCGGCGGCGGCAGGCCTGGAGCGATCCCCGGGGGGACCTCTCCCTGCGGCTGCTGGTCCCGGCGGCCGCGGCCCAGGCAGACTCAGGGAAAGCGGGAGCGGGTGAGCACCAGCCATGAGCCGAGAGGACCAGCGCCAGGCGATGCGGGCCGTCCGGGAGGGACTGATCCAGCGGCTGGAGGAGCTCTACCGCGACGCCTTCGACAGCATCGGAGCCCAGGATCTGGGGGAGGGGGCGATCGCCCGGCTCACCCAGTTGCTGCTGCGCTCCCGCGAGGCGGCGATCACCCCCCTGCAGCAGGAGATCGAAGCGCCCCTGATCACCCGTGCCCCCGGGGAAGCCGCGGCGGAGACCCAACCATGAGCGGCGGCGGCGCGGGCAGCTGGCTGGAGGAGCTGGAGGCCCGCCTGGACAGCACCCTGGAGGCCTTCCTGCGGGCCAACCCGGAGCAGGAGGCGCGGTTGCGGGAGCAGGGGGACCGCGACCGCCTGCAGCAGCTCAGCCAACGGCGCCTGGAGCTTCAGGGCCAGGCCGAACTTCAGCGGCGGCGACTGATCGAGCTGGCCGGGGAGATCCGCCGCTGGCAGGAGCGGGTGGAGAAGGCCCGTGGCGCAGGGGCCGACGACCTGGCGGCCCGGGCCGAGAAGCACATCGCCACTCTGATGGACCAGGGCCGTCGGCGCTGGCAGGATCTGGGGGAACTGGGCCGCCGCTTCGAAGCGGTGGAGAAGGAGCTGGTGGAGATGCCGCGGCGGCCTCCGCCGACGGGCGGCCCCACCACGGCCACGACGCCAGCGGTGGCGCCAAGCCCCCTGCAGACCCTGGAGAGCGACTGGGCGGCGTTCGAGGCCCGCCTGGAGCTGCAGGATCTGAAGCGACGCCTGGGCCAGTGAACCGGTTCCCCTGAGCGCGACCGATGGGTTTTCTGCTCTCCAAGCTGCTGCCGCTGTTCGTCTATCCCCTCGGCCTGGCGATGGCGCTGCAGCTGGTGGGCCTGCTGGGCCGCCGCCGGCCCTGGGCGCCCTGGGCCTCGGCTGGGGGTCTGGCGCTGCTCTGGCTCAGCGCCACCCCCTGGCTCAGCCGCGAGCTGGTGTGGCAACTGGAGGAGCAGGCGGCCCGGCTCACCCCCACCCCCCTGCCCCGGGCCGACGCGGTCATGGTGCTGGGGGGCGGCCTGCGGCCGGCCCTGCCCCCCCGCCGCGGCGTGGAGGTGGCGGAGGCGGGCGATCGCCTGCTCACCGGGGTGGCGCTGCTGCGGCAGGGTCGGGCTTCCTGGCTGCTGGTGTCCGGGGGGGTGGTCAGTTTCACCGCCTCCGACCCCAGCCCCAGCGAGGCCAGCTCCGCCGCGCGGCTGGCCTCGGAGCTGGGGGTGGCGAAGACCCGCATCGTGCCCAGCGGAGAGGCGCGCAACACCGCCGAGGAGGCGACTGCCCTGCAACGGATCGCGCGGGAGCGCGGCTGGCGCTCGGTGCTGCTGGTGACCAGCGCCACCCATCTGCCCCGGGCCACGGCAACCTTCCAACACCGCACCGACCTGACGATCGTGCCGGTGGCCTGTGACTTCCTGCTGCCCGAACGCCGGACCATGGGCAGTCCCTCGGGCGCCAGTGTGCTGCTGGCGCTGCTGCCGTCGGCGGACGCCCTGGCCACCACCACGCTGGTGCTGAAGGAGCACCTGGGGAACCTGACCTACCGGCTGCGGGGATGGAGCTGAAGGGGGCGCCCCCCGGCCCTCACTTCTTGGGGGCCGGCGGCACCAGGCTGACCCCCTCCGGGGGCGGGGTGGGATCGGGATCGGCGATCAGCATGTGCTGGAGCACGATCTCGGGACGTTCACTGTCGCGCCAACGGATGCGATAGGCCGGCATTTTGGTGCCGCGGCTGGTGGTCTGCTCGACCGGCTCCATCACCCAGCCCCGGCGCGAACGGCCCTGGGGATTGCGCTTCACAACAGCATCGGCGTGTTTGAAGCGGAAACCGACGCGCTCACCACTCATGGGACCGAGAACCCCGGTTGGGGAAGAATGCCTAGGCCCATTCAGTATCTCACTGCACCGGTCCCGCCCCGGGGGCGACTCCGCTCTCCCCGGCTTGGGGGGCCTCCGGACGGAGCAGGGGGAAGGCGATCACATCGCGGATCGAGGGGCTGTCGGTGAGCAGCATGGCCAGCCGATCGATGCCGATACCCAGGCCGCCGGTGGGGGGCATGCCGATCTCCAGGGCGTGCAGGAAGTCCTCATCCACCGTCTGGGCCTCGGGGTCACCGGCGCGGCGGCGCTCCTGCTGGATCTCGAGTCGGGCCCGCTGGTCCACCGGATCGATCAGCTCGCTGAAGGCATTGGCGGTTTCACGGCCGACGATGAACAGCTCGAAGCGCTCCACAAGGCCCCCCTGGCTGCGGTGGCTGCGGGCCAGCGGGGAGGTTTCCACCGGGTAATCGAGCACGAAGGTGGGCTGGATCAGGGTGCTCTCCACCCGCTGCTCAAACGCCTCCACCAGCAGGCGGCCCACGGTGTCGGCGCTCTCGGGAACGGGGAGGTCGGCGGCGGCCATCGCCGCGGCCGCCTGTTCGCGGCTGCTGAAGGCGTGGAAGTCGAGACCGGTGGCCCGCTGCACCAGCTCATGCATGGTGGCCCGGTTCCAGGGGGGCGTCAGATCCACCGGGCTCCCCTGGTACTCGATCCGCGTGCCGCCGCACACCGCCTCACAACAGGCGGCGATCAGCTGCTCGGTGAGCTCCATCATGTCGTGGTAGTCGGCATAGGCCTGGTAGATCTCCACGGAGGTGAACTCCGGGTTGTGGCGCGTGCTCACCCCTTCGTTGCGGAAGATGCGGCCCAGCTCGTACACCCGCTCGAAGCCGCCCACCACCAGCCGCTTGAGATGGAGCTCGGTGGCGA
>JBIIND010000025.1:0-10860 GCA_044337665.1 Cyanobium sp. | reverse complement strand
AGCAGGTGCCACCAGCAGACCGTGCTTCCCGGGGGGTGGGGACAACTCCGCAGCAGGTCCACCCCCTCGGCGGTGGAGAGGTTCATCAGCCGCAGGCTGCCGCCCCCGGCGGACCCCGCCAGGGCCAGCAAGTTCTGCAGCGGCAGCGTTTCGCTCAGCACCGGATCCGGGGGCCAGCCCGCCCGCAGCGCCTCCACCCGCTCCCGCACGAAGCCGCGGCTGGCAAAGGAGCGCTCCCGCGGAGCCACGAGCACCGGCGCAGCCCCCATCTCGGCGAGGCACAGGCCGCGCTCCAGCAGCGCCAGCGGGGGCAGGCTCTCACCGCAGGCCAGGCCGACCGCCCCGGCGGCCAGCTGATCCGCGTGGGGCGCCAGTTCGGCGTCCGCGCCCTCCCGGCTGAAGCTGCCCCAGAACAGCAGCCGCGGAGGATCCGCCCAACTCAGCTCGAGGCGATCCGGCCGGTCCCGCCAGGCCGGGGCCCAGGGGAGCAGGGCGACGGTGCCGAAGCCCCCGGCGACAGCCGCCGCCGCCAGGCTCGCCAGGGTCTCGGCCCGCCCCAGGACCGGTTCCTCGAGAACGCTATGGGGGTCGACCAGAGGCGGGCCGAGCCAGCAGCCCCTGGTGTCGATCTCAATCGCAGCGCCGGCCGCGGCCGGCCCGGGGAAGAGGTCGAGCAGGGCGCCGCTGTCGGCGTCGACCAGCACGTCGGCGCAACGGGCAGGGCCTTCCGGTCCCTCCAGCAGGTGGACATCGCGCAGCCGCAGGGGGAGCGGCGCAGATCGCGTCTGGGGGCTGACCATCGAGGGGGAGGCGCCGACGGGGGAGGGGGCGGGGCGCCGCTCAGAGGGCGCCGGCGGCGGTGCGATCGAGCACGCCACCGAGATGGTGGGTGAGATTCAGGCAGGACACCACCGCCCCATCCCCGGAACCGTGGGGGTAGTCGATCACGGTGACGCCGCCGTTGCCCTGCTTCACCGCCCAGATGTCGGCCGGGCCCAGGCCCAGCAGGGCGCAGAGGATGGTTTTGTTAACGGCGTCGTGGGCCACCACCAGGCCGGTCTCACCATCCTCCAGGCTGCCGGCGATCGCCTCCCAGCTGGCCAGCGAACGCTCCCACACCTCCTGGATGGTCTCCCCCTCGGGCATCTGCACCGTGTGGGGCGCCACCTTCCAGTCGGCCAGCAGCTCGGGCCAGTCGGCCGCGATCTCCCGCTCCAGTCGCCCCTCCCACCGGCCGTGGCCGATCTCCACCAGGCCCTCGGTGACGCTCAGCGCGATCCCCGGGTGGGACTCCAGGATCACCTCCGCGGTGCGGCGCGGCCGGGCCATCACGCTGGACCAGGCCCGTTGAATCGGCACATCCGCGAGGAAGCGGCGGGCGGCCTCCGCCTGGGCCAGACCGTTCTGATTGAGGGGGATGTCGATCTGCCCCTGGAAGCGGCCCTCCCGATTCCAATCGGTCTCGCCATGGCGGACCAGCAAAAGGCGGGGACCGGCTCCCTGCGGCGGCAGGGGTCGGCCCAGGTGGGCGGTGGTGTTGAGCGACTCGATCTGCACCTCCGGTGGGCCGTCCGGCCGCCGGCTGAGGTTGAGCACCGAGATTGAGGCGTTGTCGAGCCGCAGACGCCGGAAGGCGGCGGCGGGCAGGGAGAGCATGCGCAGCAGCAGGCAGCGCAGGATGGCGTTGTGGGCCACCACCAGCACGGTGCCGGCGGGGGCGGCCGGATCGAGATGGTCGGCGTGGCGCTCCAGCAGGCCATCGAGGAAGCGGCCGGCCTGCTCCATCAGCTCCGGAACCGGCCGGTAAGGGGTTCCGTCGGGGCGCTGCAGCTCCAGCCGCTCAGGCGCGTGGCGCCAGAGTTTTTCCCCTTCCGGATCCCTCTGTCGCAGCTCGTCGATGCCCAGGCCCGTCCAGGGGGCGAGGTCGATCTCCAGGAGGTCCTCGTCCAGGACGGCCTCCAGCCCCTGTCCCTGGTGGCCCAGGAGCTCCTCGGCGGTGTGGTGGGCGCGGCGCAGCGGGGAGCTGTAGACCGCGGCCAGGGGGAGCTCGGCCAGGGCGGCGCCGACACGGCGGGCCTGGTCCATCCCCTGGTCGGTGAGGGAGGAAAGGTCGTCCCGGCCCTGGATGCGGCGCTCGAGGTTGAAGCTGCTCAGCCCGTGGCGGACCAGGACGATGCGGAGGGGCACAGGCCTTGCACCACAGGCAAACCCATCGTATGGGAGCGCCCCGGGGGCCCCGCCAGGGTCACCCCCCCTGGCTCCGGCGGTGGAACGACAGAATCGACACCTCCCCGATGGCGCGCCTTGGAGGCCTCCGGCATTGATTTTCCGCTGCGGCCCTCCCCGGGCGAGCCCGGCGGGCCACGACCCTCCCCCCCCGCCTGGAAGAGAATTCTGGCTCTGCTGGCCCTGCTGTTCAGCGGCTGGCTCTGGATCGTCGGCCTGGTGGAGAGCCTGGAGCGGCCCTCCGTGATGGATGCCCTCAGCCTCCGCCAACTGGAGCTGGCCACCCTCGCTGCGGAGGTGGTTGCCCCTTCCCTGCGCCCGGCCCTGATCGGCGAGGACCCCCGGGCGGAGCTGGCCGGCGAGCTCGAGCGCCAGATGGTTGCCTCGGAGCTGCCGCCGCCGGCGGCTCAGCGCCTCGAACTTGCCCTGCTGCGCCGCTCCGCCCCGGCGGGCTCCGCCCCGGCGGCGGAGCGGCAGCTGCGGGAGCTGGTGGAAATGGTCGACGCGCCACGCCGTCCGCTGATTGTGGCCCTGCGGGATGGGCGCCGCCATTCCCCCCAGGAGCAGAGCCTCCTGCTGGAGCCGTGGAAGCCTTCGCCGATGCTGCGCCAACTGGTCTGCGAGCAGCTCGGGGGCCCCGAGGGGGCCTGCCCGGCGGCGACCGGATCGCGGCGGCTGCTGCTGACCCTTCTGGGGGTGAGCGTTCTACCGGTGGTGCTGGTGGGTGCGGGGGTGCTTCTGTTACTGCGCCAGGTCTGGTTGCGGCTGAGGGGTCGCGGTCCCACGCCGCCCCCCCTGCGGGGGCCCCCCCTGTCCCCCCTGGACGTCACCCTGCTGATCGCGGGCGGTTTCGTGATCCTCGGGGAAGTGGTGGTGCCCGAGCTGGTGCGGCTGCCCCTCGATCCGGCGATCCGGGCTTTGGGGGTCTCACCTGCCCTGGCCCAGGGATTGGAGGTGCTGGCGCTTTACCTGGGCCTGATGGCCGCGCCGCTG
This sequence comes from Cyanobium sp., assembly GCA_044337665.1. Lineage (GTDB taxonomy): Bacteria > Cyanobacteriota > Cyanobacteriia > PCC-6307 > Cyanobiaceae > Cyanobium. The sequence goes on along the minus strand of JBIIND010000025.1, from coordinate 7,641 downwards.
CTGATCCTGTCCCGGATGCTGCCCTCCGCGCTCCCCCGCCCTGAGGGGGGCTGGCTGCAGTGGCACCTGCGGCCGCCGACAACGGCCTTCGGCGAGGCGCTGCTGACGCTTCTGATGGTGATGCCGCTCGTGGCGCTGAGCGGCTGGCTGGTCGAGGGGATCTGGGGGGATCCGGGGGGCAGCAACCCCATGCTCGACCTGGTCATGACCAGTGCCGATCCGCGCGCCGTGGTCTGCTTCGGCCTGACGGCGATCGTGCTGGCGCCCCTGTTCGAGGAAACCCTCTTCCGCGGCGTGCTTCTGCCGGTGGTCGGCCGGTACCTGGGGGGTGGGCGGGCCGTGCTGGTGAGCGCGGCGGTGTTTGCGGCCGCCCATCTCAGCCTGGGGGAGATCGTGCCACTCTTCGTTCTGGCCCTGGGCCTGGGTTGGCTGCGCTGGCAGAGCGGGCGCCTGTTGCCCTGCGTTTTGATGCATGCCCTCTGGAATGGGCTGACCTTTCTGAACCTGCTGCTGCTGGCGGGTTGAGTCCGCAGTACGGGGATTCCCCATTGGTCGCCGATGGCGCTTGCTGGCACCCCCGTTGGGTGGTTCACTTGCGCAGAACTCCCCCCAGGTCCCTTGGTCGCCACCCTCCTCCAGGAAGATTCGCGACTCGCCTCCGTGGCACTCCGGCGCTCGCGGCGCCCCCAACGCCAGGCCAGGGCCAGCGCTGAGGGTCTGCGCCTCCTGCAGGGCTCCTTTTCCGCCAGGCCGGTTGAGCGTCAGGCCCCCTGGCTGGCGGGTCTCCACCGCATTGCCTCCGGCGCTCTGGTGGGCCTTGGGGTTTCGATGCTGGGCCTGAGCGCCCTCACCCTGCACTGGCAGAACCGCTGGGCTACGAGCTATCTCGACCTGGAAGCGACCAAGGCCCTCGAACATCGCCTGCAGGAATCGGCCGCCGTTCTGGAGCAGCACCACATCAGCGCCGTCCGGCGTCCGGGCCAGCTGGTTCCCACGAGCAGCGAGAAGTTGATCCATCTCTCCGAACCTCCCACCGCCGAGGCCCCGGCCCCCCTGCCCCTCCTCGCCGACATCCAGCTGCGGCGCATTCCGGCGGGCTTCTGAGCGCATGGCCGGCCCACCCACCCGTCGCCATCCCCCGGGAGGGGCTGGCCGCTCGGCCTCCCGCCTGCCTTCCCCGCGCGCCGCGGCGAAAGGCCTGGCGGGTCGTCACCGCGTGCCCCAGATCCAGCCGCTCCCCGGTCGCCGCTTGCTGGCGGTGTTCACCCTGCTCTCCCTGGCTCTGGGGGGTCTGGCCGTGCGGCTCGCCTGGCTGCAGCTGGTGCAGGCGAAGGAGCTGCAGGCACGCGCCCGGGCCTCCCAGACCCATGCGGTCACGCCGCTGGGCAAGCGGCGCACCATTGTCGATCGCCAGGGTGCCCTCGTCGCTCTGGATGAGGAGCGCTTCACCCTCTGGGCCCATCCCCGCTACTTCAATTTCCCGGGGGACGACCCCCAGCAGGTGCGACGCCCGGAGGATGTGGCCAGCCGGCTTGCGGAGGTGTTGGCCCGCCCCCGCCAGGAGTTGCTTCAGGCGATGGGCAGCCGTCGCAGCGGCGTGAAGCTGGCCAGCGGCCTCGACCCCGAAACCGCGGCGCGGGTGAGGGATCTGCAGGTCAGCGGCCTCGATCTGGAGGCCTATCCCCAGCGGCTTTATCCCCAGGGGCAGCTCTTCGCGAATGTGGTGGGTTTCCTCAACCTGGAGCGGGTGCCCCAGGCGGGCCTGGAGCAGAGCCGCGACCGCGACCTGCAGCGCCACGAAACCCCCTTCAGCATGCGGCGCGGGGCCGATGGCACCCCCCTGCCCGATGGCATCCGCGCGGGCTCCCTCTACGGCGACGACCTGCGCCTCCAGCTCACCCTGGATGCGCGCCTCCAGCAGGTGGCCCAGACCGCCCTGGCCAGACAGGTGAAGCAGTGGAATGCCAAACGGGGGGCGGCCCTGGTGATGGACGCCCGCACCGGCGAGATGCTGGCCCTGGCCTCCACCCCCAGCTACAACCCCAACCGCTTCTGGTCCTACAACCCTGGGCTGTTCCGTGAGTGGTCGGTGCAGGACCTCTACGAGCCCGGTTCCACCTTCAAGCCGATCAACCTGGCCCTGGCCCTGCAGGAGAAGGTGATCGAGCCGAACGGCACCGCCAACGACGTGGGGCAGCTCACCATCGGCGGCTGGCCCATCTTCAATGCCGACCGCCGGGCCAACGGCGTGATCGACTTCCCCACGGTGCTTCAGGTTTCGAGCAACGTGGCCATGGTGGAGACCATGGCCCACATGAAGCGCGATCGCTTCTGGAACTGGCTCCATCAACTGGGCATCGACGAAGTGCCCGACACCGATCTGCCCGGGGCAGTGGCCGGCCAGCTCAAGAGCCGCAGCGATTTCACCGGCGGAGCCATTGAACCCGCCACTGCAGCCTTCGGGCAGGGCTTCTCCCTCACACCCCTGAAGCTGCTGCAGCTCCACGCCATGCTCGCCAATGGCGGCCGGCTGGTCAGCCCCCACATCACCCGCGGCCTGCGCTCCGGCGATGCCCTGGCCAGCCCGGGTCCCGTCAGCGGCGTGCAGCTGCTGGATCCGAAGGTCACCCGCACCGTCGTCAACTGGATGGAGACGGTGGTGCAGAAAGGCAGCGGCAAGGGTCTGCAGATCCCCGGCTACCGCCTCGGCGGCAAGACCGGAACCGCCCAGAAAGCCCACAACGGCATTTACATCCCCGGCGCCCGGATCTGCAGCTTCGTGGCCGTGCTGCCGATCGAAGACCCTCGCTACGTGGTGCTGGTGGTGGTCGACGAGCCCCAGGGCGGCAATGCCTACGGTTCCACCGTGGCGGTACCGGTCGCCCGCCAGATCGTCGAGGCCCTGCTGGTGATCGAGAAGATCCCCCCCAGCCGTCCGGTCGCCGCCGCGACGGCGAAAGCGCGCGGGGCCTGAGGGCATCGGATTGAGCTTCGAGGCGGCCGGAGCTGTGCTCATTTGCGCAACCAGCCGCCCCGCCGGAGAAGACCCCTCTCCCCCTGGCTAGCGTGGGGGCAGTGGTCCGTTTTCGCTTCCCATCCGCGACCGCTTCCCCCGCGATGGCCAACCTGCTCGATCAACTTGCCGCCATGACCGTGGTGGTCGCGGATACCGGTGACATCGACGCTATCCGCCAGTTCACCCCGCGCGACGCGACCACCAATCCCTCCCTGATCCTGGCGGCCGCCCAGATCCCCACCTACCAGGAGCTGATCGACCGTTCCCTGCGGGAATCCCGCGCCCTGCTGGGCGGCGAGGCCGGAGCCGATGAGGTGGTGGGCGAGGCGATCGATGAGATCAGCGTGATTTTCGGGCGGGAAATCCTCAAGATCGTTCCCGGACGGGTCTCCACCGAGGTCGATGCCCGTCTGAGCTACGACAGCGAAGCCACAATCGCCAAGGCCCGCAAGCTGATCGGTCTGTACAACGCCGCCGGGATCGACAAGGAGCGGGTGCTGATCAAGATTGCCTCCACCTGGGAGGGCATTCGGGCCGCCGAGCAGCTGGAGAAGGAGGGCATTCACTGCAACCTCACCCTGCTGTTCGGGTTCGCCCAGGCCGTGGCCTGCGCCGAGGCCGGCGCCACCCTGATCTCCCCGTTTGTGGGGCGCATCCTCGACTGGTACAAGAAGAACACCGGCCGCGAAAGCTATCCAGGGCCAGAGGATCCAGGCGTGGTATCGGTCACGAAGATCTTCAATTATTTCAAAACCTACGGCTACAAAACCGAGGTGATGGGAGCCAGTTTCCGCAACATCGACGAAATCGTCGAGCTCGCCGGTTGCGATCTGCTCACCATTTCTCCCGCCCTGATGGACGAGCTGCGTCGCACCGATGGGGAACTGGCACGGCGCCTCAACCCCTTTGACCCTGCCCCCAGCCAGGAGCAGATCCACATCGACCTGCCCACGTTCCAGGCCATGATGGCCGAGGACACCATGGCGAGCGAAAAACTCGACGAGGGCATCCGCGGCTTCAGCAAGGCGATCGAGACCCTCGAAGCCCAGCTCGCCCATCGCCTGGCGGAGATGGAGGGCGGTGCGGCCTTCACCCACGCCGTGCAGGAGATCTTTCTGCTCAACGACCTCGACGGCGACGGCTGCATCACCCGCGAGGAATGGCTGGGCAGCGATGCGGTTTTTGACGCCCTCGACACCGACAAGGATGGCCGTCTGGCCCCCGAGGATGTGCGAGGCGGCCTGGGGGCACCCCTGGCGATCAGCCGCTGAGCCGCCGCCTCGCCGTCCTCCGACGCCCCCCCCCCGCCATGAACGCTCTCGACACCATGCGCGCCCTGGCCAGCAAGGGCGAGGTGATCGACGTGGAGCCCGACAACCTGATCTTCCGGGCTGGCGAGCCTGGGGATTGCATGTTCGGCCTGCTTGCCGGCACGGTCGAGCTCAACTGGAACGATGGCCGCAACCACGAAATCCTGCAGGCCGGCGAGGTCTTCGGCGCCGGTGCCCTCGTGACCCAGGACCATCGCCGCTACGGCAACGCCCGCGCCCTCACCCCCTGCCGGCTGCTGGTGATGAACCGCGAGAAGTTTCTCTTCGCGGTCCAGGAATCGCCGATGTTCGCCATCGAGCTTCTCGCCTCCATCGACCAGCGCCTGCGCGACCTGAAGGACTGCACCCGCAGCTGAGCCGGAGTTCTCCGAACCCCCTCAGCCGCGCTGGAACAGCAGCCGTCGGATCACCCGCTGGGCGATGTCGCCGTAGCCCATCTCGCCCGAGAGGATCTGGGCGATGCGCTGGGGAGCCGTGGGCCGCTTGATGCCGATCTGATACCCCACCTTGGGCACCCGGTAGAACACCTGGGCGATGCGCCGCCCCCAGGCCATCGAATCCCCCCAATCGCTGCGCATGCGCTGGCTGTAGCCCTCCAGGGCGCGCCCATCGCCCCCCAGCCAGCCGTCCAGGGCTTCCGCCGCCCGGCAACCGCTCATGAGGGATGGCCGCAACCCTTCCGCCAGGAATGGGTCGCACAGGGAGGCCGCATCGCCCACCGCCACCAGGCCGGCGCCGTGCAGCGGGTAGTGGCCGTCCCACACCCGCAGCCGTCCATGCACCCGCTGGCCCGCGTCTGCGGCCACCCCCAGGGTGGGGAGCAGCCGGGCCAGCACCGCCTCGCTGTCGGCCTCCTGCTGGCCGATGAAGGTGCCCACGCCGATGCTGTAGCCCCCCCGGCGGGGGAAGGCCCAGCAGAAGCCGTGGTGCACCAGGCCAAACTCGAAGCGGGCGGTGCCGGGCTCCCCCACCTCCGCCTCCACGTCCACCGAAACGGTGGCGGCATGGCGGGGGCGGGGGGGGCCCAGACCCTGGGCGGCGGCAAAGGGAGAGGCGGAACCATCGGCGATCACCGCAGCGGCACTGCGCAGAACCTCCCCGCCGGCAAGGCCCACCTGCCAGAAGCCGTCACCACCCCGGGAGAGGGCCACCGCCCGGCTGCCGCGGCGCAGTTCCGCCCCCGCCTCCACCGCCCGCTCCGCCAGGAAGGCGTCGAGCACCGAGCGGCGGGCGATCCAGAATGGGGCATCCCCGGGCAGTTCCGCGGTGACCGGATCCTCCAGGCACCAGGTGAACCGCACCCGGTCGATCACCTGATCCACCGCGGGGGAGAGGTCGAAGGGGAACCAGCGCTGCACCGAAGCGGCCATGCCGCCGCCGCAGGGCTTTCCCTCCCCCGGGGGCCGGGCATCCACCATGAGCACGCGGCGCCCGCGGTTGGCCAGGTGGAAGGCGGCGGCGGCGCCGGCCGGGCCGGCCCCGATGACGATCACATCGGCGTCACTCAAGCGGGCTGCCTCACACCTTGAGGATGTCGGCTTCCTTGGCGGCCAGCTGTTTCTCCAGTTCGGCGATGAAGCGGTCGGTCAGCTTCTGCACCTTCTCCTGCTCGTCGCGGCTCTGGTCTTCGGAGAGCTCGCCCTCCTTCTCCTGCTTCTTGATGCGATCGATGCCGTCGCGGCGCAGATTGCGCAGGGCCACCTTGCCCTCCTCGGCGTACTTGGCGGCGAGCTTGCACAGATCCTTGCGGCGGTCCTCGGTGAGGGGTGGGATGTTGATGCGGATCGTGCGGCCGTCGTTGTTGCAGGTCAGGCCCAGGTCACTCATGCTGATCGCCTTTTCGATCAGGTTGAGGGAGCCGGCGTCGAAGGGTTGGATTTGGATCGTCTGGGAATCGGGGGTGGAGATGGTGGCCAATGATTTCAGCGGTGTCTCGGCGCCGTAGTACTCCGCACTGATCTTGTCGAGCAGGGAGGCGTTGGCGCGGCCGGTGCGGATGGTGTTGAAGGTGCGCTGGGTGGCTTCCAACGACTTGCGCATGCTGGCTTCCAGGTCCATGGCGGAGGGGAGGGCGGGGGTCTTGAAGGGCGGGGGAAAGGGGAAGCTCAGCGGGCCGGCACGATGCTCGTGCCGATCGATTCGCCGGCCACGGCCCGGCCGATGTTGCCGGCGCCGAAGAGATCGAACACCACGATCGGAATCGCGTTGTCCTTGCACAGGGCGATCGCGGTGCCGTCCATCACCTCGAGTTCGCTGCTGAGCACCTCGAGGAAGGTGAGGCTGTCGTAGCGGACCGCATCCGGGAAGCGGGCCGGGTCTTTGTTGTAGACCCCGTCCACCTTGGTGGCTTTGAACACCACATCGGCGCCGATCTCCGCGGCCCGCAGGGCGGCGGTGGTGTCGGTGGTGAAGAAGGGATTGCCCGTGCCGGCGGCGAAGATGACAACCCGGCCCTTCTCCATGTGGCGGATGGCGCGGCGGCGGATGTAGGGCTCAGCCACCTCCTGCATCGAGATGGCGCTCTGCACGCGGGTGGGGATGCCCGCCCGCTCCAGACCGTCCTGGAGGGTGATGGCATTCATCACCGTGGCCAGCATGCCCACGTAGTCGGCCGTGGCGCGGTCCATGCCCGCCGCCGACCCCTTCAGGCCCCGGAAGATGTTGCCGCCGCCGACAACGATCGCCAGCTGCGTGCCGTCCGCCACCACCGCGGCCACATCCCGGGCAATCGATTGGACGATGGCCGGGTCAATGCCATAGCCCTGATCCCCCATCAGGGCCTCTCCGCTCAGCTTCAAAAGGACGCGCCGGTATGCCATCGTCTGCGTCGTCCCGCTCGCCTGCCTGGGTCGGCCGCACAGTAGCAAGGGGCTCCATGGCCATCCCCGCACGCGACCTTGCCGCTCCAGCCCCCCGACGCTTCGCTGGCTCCGAACGATCCGTTGAGCCCCGGGCCATGCCGTACGAACGGGACATCCCCATGCCCCGCAGCAGCGAGGTGATGGCCCGGCTCACCCTTTCCGTTCTGGAGCGCGGCGCCCGGGTCCCCGGGTTGTGGGCGCAGCCGGAGGTGCACCGCGCCCTGCTGGTCAGCGGTCTTTCCGTACTCGTGACCAGCCTGGCCCGGCTGCGGGATGACCTGGGCTGAGGGCCGGCCCGCCGGCGGGATCCTCAGTACTCGATCCCCGCCTGCGCCCGCACCCCCTGCTCCCGAAAGGGATGGCGGACCTGGCGCATCTCCGTCACCAGATCGGCCCGCTCCAGCAGGGTCGGCGGTGCCCCCCGACCGGTGAG
>JBIIND010000406.1:0-2897 GCA_044337665.1 Cyanobium sp. | reverse complement strand
ACGCCGATCGGCTACCAGACCAACACGATGGTGTATGCCCTCGGGGGCTACAGCTTTCTCGACTTCCTGCGGCTCGGCCTGCCGCTCACCCTGGTGCTGAGCCTGCTGACACCAGCCCTGGCCCTGGCGTTGTCCCCATGAATACATTTCACCGATCGGAATAAGGGTGAAGATGGCCCCATGAGCGACCGCGCCATCACCGCCCACGCCCTTCTCCCGCCGGCCGAGGCCCAGGCCGTTCTGCTCACCTGGTTCGACGACACCCTGGTGGTGGAGACCCGGATCCATCCCCTCCCGGAGGGGTTTCAGGTGCGCTGGCGGATCCGCCACGGCGACAGCCCGGACGACGCCCTGCTGGCCGCCGAAACCGCCCGTTCCCTGGCGCTTTGCCTGGCGCGGGACGGGCGCTGGGTGGTGGACGGCCGCGACGGGCCCCGCCCCTGAACCGATGCATTTCGACCAGCTGCGGGTGTTCCTCTCGGTGGCCCGCCACCTCCACTTCAGCCGTGCCGCCGACGAGCTGTACATCAGCCAGCCGGCGGTGAGCGCCTCGGTGGCCAAGCTCGAATCCCACTACGGCGTGCGCCTGTTCCACCGCATCGGCCGCCGCGTTGAACTCACTGACGCCGGCTGCTTCCTGCACCAGGAGGGGCTGCGGCTGCTCGATCACATCGCCCTGGTGGAGCGCGGCCTGCAGGAGTTCCAGGCGCTGCGCCGCGGCGTGATCAGCCTGGGCGCCAGCCTCACGGTGGGCAATTACTGGCTGCCGGCCCGCCTGCAGCGCTTCCGGGATCGCCATGGCGGCATCGAGCTGCGCTGCGGCCTCGCCAACGCCGAGCAGGTGCTGGAAGGCACCTGCCAGGGGCAGTTCGATCTCTGCTTCGTCACCGGCTGGAGTGATGGCGATCTCCCCGGCTCCCTCAGCGGGGCCGAGCCGCAGCTCAGTGCCGAGGAGGTGGGGCGGGAGCGGCTCGTGGTGGTGGTGGGCCGCGGCCATCCCTGGTTCGGTCGCGACCAGCTCAGCGCCACCGACCTGCCCGGGAGCCGCTGGGCGATGCGGGAGCGGGGCTCCGGCTCCCAACGACTGTTTGAGGCCAGCCTGGCGCGGCTCGGCCTCTCCCCCGCCGATCTGGAGGTCTCCCTGGTGCTCAGCAGCGGCGAGATGCAGCGGGCCCTGGTGATCGATGGCACCGCCGCCGCCGCCCTGCCGGAATCGATGGTGCGTCGGGAGATCGACCTGGGCCTGCTCTGGCCCCTGTCGATCTCCGGTTACGGCGGCGGCGAGCAACCGATCTGGATGGTGCGACAGGCCCGTCGCCCCCCCAGCCCCCTGCTCGAAGCGTTCGCGCAGCTGATCCGCGAGCTGGCCCCCGCCTAGACGAAGCGACGCCGGCTGCGGGGCAGCACATGCAGCCGGGCACCATGGGCAAGGCCGCTCCGCTGCCCTTGGCCGCCGCAGCCCGCTCCGCCGAGAGCTGGGCGTGAATCACCCGGCCGTCGTCGAGCTGCAGCTCGGCCTGGGTTTCCTTGCCCAGGTGGATCACCCGCTTGAGCACCACCGGCAGGCTCTCGGCCTTCGGTTCATCGTGGAGTTCCAGATCCTGCGGCCGCACGTATTCGTTGGGGAAGATCTCGTTCACCTCACCCACGAAGCGCATCACGAAGGGCGTCGCCGGCTGGTCGTAGATCTCGGCGGGGCTGCCGATCTGCTCGATCCGACCCTCGTTCATCACCACGATCCGGTCCGCCACCTCCATCGCCTCCTCCTGGTCGTGGGTGACGATCACCGTGGTGACGCCCGTCTGCTCCTGCAGGTTGCGCAGCCACACCCGCAGCTCCTTGCGCACCTTGGCATCGAGAGCGCTGAACGGTTCATCGAGCAGCAGCACCTGGGGCTCCACCGCCAGCGCCCGCGCCAGCGACACCCGCTGCCGCTGGCCGCCGGAGAGCTGAAAGGGATAGCGGCCCGCGTAGCTCTGCAGCTGCACCAGCTGCAGCAGCTCCTCCACCCTGTTGCGAACCCGGGGCGGGCTCCAGCGGCGCAGGCGCAGGCCGAAGGCGATGTTCTCCCGCACCGTCAGATGCTTGAACAGGGCGAAGTGCTGGAACACAAAGCCCACATGCCGCTCCTGCACCGAGAGGGCGGTGGCATCGGAGCCGTTGAGGTACACCCGACCCTGGTCCACCGGCTCCAGGCCGGCCACCATCCGCAGCAGGGTGCTCTTGCCGCAGCCGGAAGGCCCCAGCAGGGCCACCAGCGATCCGGTCTCGACATCGAGGCTGAGGTCGTCGATGGCCCGGAAATCGCCGAAGCTGCGCGTGACATTGCGGATGCGAATCCCCATGGGTCCACCAACACTGTCCCCACGCTGCAGGCGGGAGCGGGGTGGCGACGTGGCGGGGGCCAGAGGGTGCTGTTGCCCGGGCTACATCAGGCCGCCTGGTTGTCGCTGGCGGCCTCGAGGCGGATCCGGCAATCGCTCAGGGCGTAGGCCTGGCAGAGGTGGGCGCGGCGCTCGCCGCCCGTGATCAGCGGGCGGGATTCCTTGGTGTGGTCCACCCGGCCGCTGAGGATGCGGGCGCGGCAACTGCCGCAGGCGCCGCTGCGGCAGCGGAAGGGCAGATTCACCCCCTGCTCGAGGGCGGCGTAGAGGATCGGGCGGTCGTCCGGACAGTCGAAGGACAGGCCGTTCTCCAGGGTGATCGTGTGGATCGCCACAAGGGGTCCTGCGGATCTGACCATTGTTGGTGCTTTCCAGAGCTCAGCAAGGGGGGCTGGCGGAGCGGTGACCCGTCAGCGGCTCAGTCGCGGTAGTGGGAATCCACCCAGCAGCGGGGCAGGGCCTCGCCGGAGGGGAAGCTCAGCTCACCCTTCTCGAAATGATGGGGATCCTGCA
>JBIIND010000318.1:0-2906 GCA_044337665.1 Cyanobium sp. | reverse complement strand
CCGCACTGGAGCCGATTCCCCGTCGCCAGACCGCGGCGTGATCCTGGTCGACACCTCGGTGTGGGTGGAGCATCTGCGCCACGGGCTGCCCCGTCTTGCCACGCTGCTGCAGGAGGGGAAGCTGCTGATCCATCCGTGGGTGATTGGCGAACTCGCCTGCGGCAATCTGCGCAACCGCGGGGAGGTGCTGGAGCTGTTGCAGGGTCTGTCTGCAGCGTCAGTGGCCAGCGATAGCGAAGTGCTGCTGCTGATCGAGCGCGAGCAGCGGATGGGCCGAGGAATCGGGTATGCGGATGCTCACCTGCTGGCGTCCGCGAAGTTGAGCCACTGCCAGCTGTGGACCCAGGACAAGCGTCTGGCTGCCCTTGCTCAGGAGCAAGGGCTTGCAATGCCGGAAGCGGAGGAGGCGTGAGAGGCGGATTGAGTCCAAACTGGCACGAGAACGCCAGCAACAGCTCAGGCGGCGCCCGATGCTGGCCACAGTTCTGGCCGACTGTTGACGCCCGCGCTTGCGGTCGTCAGCGGCTGGCAGCAAGACGTTGGGCGCGGGAGCAGCCATCAAATCCATACTCAGGGAACAGGCAAGGAGGCCTGCTGCGCCGCCTGATAGAGGAACTCAGGTGCCAGGTCTGCTCCGTTCGGCCAAACCACGGTTTCCAGCTCAGGATCGACCTTGACCTGCTGGAAGTAGACAGGATTCTTCAGTGGTTCAAACATCGGACCCCACAGTTCTCCGCTGAGGTCGACAGACCCCTCCAGGCCATCGTGAAAGCGCAGCCAGAGGCAATAGTGCGGCAGTGGCTTGACTTCGATGACGCGCGGGATCATGACAATCACTCCAGAGGATCAATTTTAGTCAGTGGCTCTCGATTCTGAGCATGATTCCAGTCGCTCAGCAATTCTTCCACATGAAGAAGCCGCCACTCTTCAACGAGGCGGAGAGCGCGAGTGCTGAGCAAGCCCTCGATCATCTGCCCATCATGAATGCGGATCACAGCCTGATCCTGCCCATACTTCGCATGAAAATGAGGCGGAGCATGATCGTTGTAGTACCTGGCGATGATGATGCCGTAAAAACGCGGGAGTTCTGGCATGGCTCAGCTGACCTCCTGGAGAGCTGGCTCCGGCAGCGCCTCCACATCGATCAGGCCGGAGAGCAAGCGGGGGAGGAGCAGGTCGCGGGTGCGGCGGAGGTTTTGGATGCTGTTTTCAAGCACATCCATCTCCTCAAGAATGGGCGCTACAAAGGCGGCGTATTGATGCCGAAGCGAATCGGATGGCCATATGAGTTCATACTCAGTAATCCGATCGGGAGACAGATGAAGGACATTTGCTCCATTGGCATGATTCTTCACCTCGTCTGCGAAAGGCGAATGCCGCAAGAAGGAGTACAGAAAAGGCTTGGCGATGCCGTGCTTCGGCTCAATTCGCACCAAGTCCATCGAGAATATGCCGATGTCCTGTCCCAGCGATGGCACTACTGCCGCACGAGCGACAATACGTCTCTCTTGGGTCATGTCCGTGACAGCCATAACGATGTCGCCCTTCCTTGCGACATGAGCATCCTTGAAGTCACCGGTGTAGCGCTTGAGGCCAGAACGCCTAAAGCCTCCATCTCTATCCAGGCACTTTAGATTGAGAAACGGCAGGCCATCTTCGGTTGCCAAGTCAACAGATCGATAGGATCGTCCGCGAAAGGTGTTTGCCAGTTCTCCAAGCTTTGTCACCTCCCACCCCTCTGGAATCTCCCCCAGCGGCGACTCCACAAACCGGCAGTCCTCATGGCCGGGGAAGCGGAAGTGGACGAACCACTCGCGGTAGAGCCGGCGAGCCATCTCCTCCAGGATCTTGATGCGCCGCTGGCTGTTCTCGATCAGGTCGTCGTAGGCGGAGAGGATGCCGGCGATGCGGCGTTGGGTAGGGAGTGGGGGGACGAGAAAAGCGAAAGTCAGAAGTTTGTCCAGGCTCAGATTGTCCTGAGTCGCTCCGTGGGAAATGCCTTGCATTCGGAGCTTAAGGATCTCAAGGTAATACTTGACGAAACGGACATCTGCCTTGGAAGGGTCTGCAACAAAGCCAACGACGCTATCGGGGAAGCATCCTTCCAATGCCAGGATCGCGCTTTCGGCAATATTCGCGGCGATTGTGATGCATAGAGTGCCCGGCTGCCAAAGCTTACTTTGGGCAAGTCCAGCTTCGCTGTATGTCTGCGAGTATTCGGTCAGGTAGAAGTTTGCGGACTTAATGTCTCCCGTCTGGAAAAAGGGTAGGGGCCGCCGTACAAAAAAGCCGCGTTTCGAGGGCGATGACGTGACCTTCCGCGGCCAACGTGACCTAGTTCATCCAGTTTTGCCAGGCTCCATTCGGAAGCAGTCATCCTCACGACTCCAAAATCCCGGCCACATTCGCGGTAATCGCCTCCTCCAGCTCCCTGGCCTGAGCATTCAGCCCCTCCAGTTCCACCTGCAGCCAAGCCACTGACGCGTTCATCTCAACCCTCCCCAATCCCACGCCCAGCATCCTCCCGCAACCCCTCAATCGCCTCCAGGATCCCCCCACGACCAGCCGGCAACGGAAACGGCCCCTCCTCATCACGCGCCTCCACGGCATAAGGCTGCAACGCCAGCAGAACGGGATCCAGATCCACTCCCGCAAATTCCGCCAACACGTGGAGCATATGGGTGAACGGCGACCGTTCATCGCGCAGCACGATGCGGATCTTGAGCAGCTTCTCCACCGCCTGCTGGGCCGTGAAGCCCCATTCCTCATCCGGGTAGGCGGGTTCCAGGCTCAGCCGCAGGGCCTGCAGGTGGCGGTCCACCAGGGCCAGCAGCACGCGGGCGTCCTCCTGGGGCGTCATGGCCGCACCACCAGCACCTGCCCGTGACGGGCCGCTTCGCTGATCA
>JBIIND010000317.1:0-2908 GCA_044337665.1 Cyanobium sp. | reverse complement strand
CTGACAAACAACTTCAATGGCTGGCAACTTCCTTACAGCACAACCCTGCTGAATCAGATCGCGACTGAAATCACCCAAAATATCGCCAGTAATGGAGGCATGACGGGTACATTTTATGGCCAAACGAGCCTCACCCCCAATGAAACTGTCTATTGGGGCGTGGCGTACACGACAGCCGTTGTGATCGGGCCGCCGTCTAACTCGACAGGTATTATTTATGCATTTACAGCGGTTTTGGATTTGAACTAGATCTTGCCCCCTCGGAGCGCTGCCAGAATTGACTTCTGGCTTGAGCGTTCTTGTCCTTGATTCCTCTTCCGCTGGCTGGCCAGCGCCAGGGCGGGAGAGGAATTCTTCCCTGTCAGCCCAAGCCCTGTAGCTTCCCAGAGTCGCCTGAATACCAAGCCGATCATCTCGTAGGCGCCCCCTTCCGCGCGGCGGTGATGCCAGCCCCGTCGATCGCCAGGGCGTGATGCACTCTGTTGTGTCATGTCCTGGGCCTGTCTGGTCATCGGCCTGTGAAATCCTGAGGCCGAACGAGGGGTGGAGGGAGGCGGCAGGGATTGGCTCCAGTTGCCTGTGGTTCTTGCCGGGTAAAAACAGTGGGTGATGGGTATCTGATGCAGCATCAGTTGCGGCACACCATCCTCATCGACAAGGGCCTGTGGGGAAATGAGGGATACAAGTCGATGGGCATCGATTCACGGCATGATTCGGGAGGATCCGGCCGGCCTTTGCTGCCAAACCGCATCTCCCACACACCGAACTGCCGACGGTCGCACTTCTGATCGGCACTTCCATAGGCGCCAGGGGCGTATTTTTGTATCCCACGAACAGTTTGTACTCCGCTCTCCAACTGTAGCCATGAATGATCCCTCCCCCCTGCCCTAGCCCATGGGGCGCCATGATGGCGATCGATCTTCTGAGGAAAGTGGTAGGCTGGCTGACAATCGCGTGGATGTCTTTCCAGAGGAGAGCCCCGCATGGATTGGTTAGTACTGTTCGGAATGCAACAACTAGCGGGATTTACCTTCGGGTCCGTGCCGGAAAATCTTGGAAAACTATTGAGAGATGGAACAAAAGAGGTAAGTCAAGATATCGTCAAATACTTTTCCGCGATTTGATCAAGTCTGGCATCGCACGATTTCAGAAAGACTCGCTGGCTGTAGCCAGCGGACGGCGCAGCAGTGAATCAGCCCATCGATGCGGCAGATCCTCTCTCCAGCCTCTCTGCACGCCAGAGCTTGATGATCGATTGCCGAGTCACTCCCTGCCTTGAGGCCTCCCGGTCGAGTTGCTCCACCATCCAGAGGGGGGAGTCGACGTTGACCCGTCTGCCTTCGAGACGGGGACGGCGGGCCGCCTCCAAATCGAGGGGCTCCAACACCAATTCGCCCTCCTCGAAGCGCCGGTCGAACTCAGAGCTGTTCCTACGTCTTCAGCCGGGATCGGGCTCCAGGCCCAGATAGAATCGCAGGCCCTGGCCCTCCGCACGACTCACTTCGGGTTCACGGCAGCGGCGAACGTGCAGCGCTCGCTCTTCTGGAACTTCGAATCGCCGGAGGCTCGGCATTGATGGACAATCTTGCTGCCTTTCTGCTCCATCTTCTGCCAGTAAAAAACCTTGGCTGGCGTGCCTTTCGCCAGCACCTTGGCGGTGGCGGGAATAGCGCCCAAGACCATGAGCAGAAGCAGCGGAAGGCAGAGACGGCGATTCATACTGGAGCTGCAGAGCGACAGTTCCAGGCCGGCAGGAGCACAGCCCATGGGAAACTTTAGCCCTCACAGCAGCTGCCCCTCACGCCTCGGCTCCGTCGGGTCCCTGGGTGCTTGGGAGGTGGGGTGTCTTCACCCAGATCGTGCACCCGGCCTCACTCCAGGATCGCCTCACCGCCGCCGTGGCAGTGCCGCGTGAAGCGGCTGCCCGGGGCATGGCGCCCGATTGAGGTGGCCGGGGCCGCTCCACCCCGGCCATCGGCGAGGGCTGCCAGGCCAGGGCATGGGTGTCCAGCACAGCGCGCTGGCAGAGGTCGGGATGGAGTTCCATGGTCCCCCTTCTGATCAGGGCCGGCGGAGCGTCTCCTGTTCAGGCGAGCCGCTGCAGCAGCGCTCCGGCCTCCCCACGCTGCCCAGCGCCACCCCAGCAGCAAGGGTCAGGCCAGGCCGCACACGGCCCTTGCCCCTGTGGCGGCACTTGGCTTGGGGTTGGTGTTCTTCGCCCCACTCCCGATGGCGATCCGCTCCTCCCTCCGCTGCGAAATCCGTGCCGTGGTGCTGCACCTCTGGCCCGATGAGATCAAGGTGCATCCGCATGTGCGCGTCACCATCCCCGTGGGCCGCCGCGGCCAGCCGGTGCAGAAGCTCCGCTACATGCCCCTGGCCCAGGCGCATAAGGTGGCCCGCAAGCTGCAGGGCACCCCTGGCGCCGCTGTATCAACGTCCAGGAATAGAAGACACCACTCTCGGCCCTGCTGGAACCCCAGAAGCTCCCACCAGAGCTGCGCCATTCCCTGAAATACAGCGATAAAACGTTGCCTCAAGCACAGCAGCCTGTTACTGATCGTCGCGGTGACGGGATCAGGTCCACGCCGCGGCGCAGCTCACCGATGGTGGAAGCTGCAGACAACTTTGGCCTACTCGTTGGCTGTACCGGCTCGCGAAGAAGCCCCAGAATTGACGGATCTGTGGTTGCGCAAATCTGGAAGCCTGATCCAGCACGTTGTTGCCTGTCAGCTTGAGACGAAGAGGAGCTTGGTGCCAGTTTGCAAATAGTTCTATCAGTTGACGATCCTGGCATTTTTGATGGGCCTCCGTTGTTTGGCTGCTGATCATGGCCCGCGTCTTCCTTTCCCATTCGAGCCGCGACAATCCATCCGCTGTCCGCATGTTGGCCTGGCTGGAGCAGCAG
>JBIIND010000024.1:0-10897 GCA_044337665.1 Cyanobium sp. | reverse complement strand
CTGGTGGTGATCGGTGAGCTGCAGCGAATCGATCACGCGGAGAATCTCATCAAAATTGCGGCCGGTGCTGGCGGGATAGGTGATCTGCAGCCGTAGTTTCTTGGCGGGATCGATGATGAACACCGAGCGCACCGTGAGGTTGTTGAGCGATTGGGGGTGGATCATGCCGTAGAGATCGGCCACCTTGCGGTCGGCGTCCGCCAGGATCGGGTAATCCACCGTGGTGTGCTGGGTTTCATTGATGTCGCCGATCCAACCGCGGTGGCTCTCGGCGCTGTCGACGGAGAGGGCGATCGTTTTGACGTTGCGCTTCTCCCACTCGGGCCGCAGCCGGGCAACCTCGCCGAGTTCGGTGGTGCAGACCGGCGTGTAGTCGGCGGGATGGGAGAAGAGAACGACCCAGGAATCTGCGGCGAAGTCGTAGAGATTGATCGGTCCCAGCTGGGAATCCTGGGTGAAATCGGGGACGGTGTCACCGAGCTGCAGGGCCATGGCGGGCTGAGGGAGCGGGGGTCAGCCCTCGAATGCTGGCACAGGCCAGAGCCGCAGATGGCGGCGCAGGCCCGCCAGGCCCAGGCCGGCGGTGGCGGACACAAACAGGATGTCCGGCACCAGGGCGCGGGCCCGCTCCAGTTCGCTGGCGGGGCAGCGGTCGATCTGGTTGCCGATCACCTGGCGGGGCACGCTGGCTTCCAGGGAATCGAGAATGGCCCCGACGGTGCGCAGCTGCTCCGGCCAGGCGGGATCGGAGAGGTCGACCACCAGCAGCAGGGCGTCGGCCTCCAGGGCCTCCTCGATCGTGGAGCGGAAGGCCTCCAGCAGGGCGGGGGGGAGATCCCGGATGAAGCCCACCGTGTCGGTGAGCAGCCGTTCGTCGGCGAGGGGGGGATCGCCGAGCCAGAGGCGGCGGGTGGTGGGATCCAGGGTGGCGAAGAGCTTGTCCTCCGCCAGCACGGCGTCGGCCGCGCCGGGGCGGGTGAGGGCGTTGAGCAGCGAGCTCTTGCCGGCGTTGGTGTAACCCACCAGCGCCAGGCGGATCACGCCCCGCCGGGCGCGGCGCAGCCGCGCCCGGTGCTCGCCCAGTTGCCTCACCTCCCGCTGCAGCCGTTCGATGCGGCGGGCGATGGCGCGGCGGTCCTTCTCCAGCTGGGTTTCCCCCGGTCCGCGGGTGCCGATGCCTCCCCCCTGGCGGGAGAGGCTCCGCCCCCGGCCGGTCAGGCGGGGCAGGCGGTAGCGGAGCTGGGCCAGCTCCACCTGCAGCCGGCCCGCGCCGCTGGCGGCCCGCTGGGCAAAGATGTCCAGAATCACCTCACTGCGGTCGCTCACGGGCAGGTCGAGCAGGCGTTCGAGGTTGCGGGCCTGCACCGGCGTCAGCTCCCGGTCGGTGACCACCAGATCCGCCCCCAGGCGGCGAGCCTCCAGGGCCGCTTCCCGCAGCTTGCCCTCCCCCCAGATCGTCTGGGGGGAGACCGCGGAGCGGCGCTGTTCCACCACCCCCACCGGACTGGCACCGGCACTGCGCACCAGCCCCTCCAGCTCGGCGATGCGCCGCCGTTCCTCCTGGGCGTTCCCGCTGCACAGGGCCAGCAGCAGCACCCGTTCCCCCGCCCGCTGCGCCGGCGGAGCCTCGCCATCAGTTTTGCCGGAAGTGATTAGTTCCGCCGGATCCCGGTCGCAGAGGTCCCCCAGGTCGCCCTCCTCCCACACGCTCCAGCCGCCCTGGCCATCGCCCGCCGGAACCAGCAGCGCCGCTGGCCAGTGGCCACCCGCGGCGGCCTGCCCCGGCCAGCGCAGCCAGAGCCGCGGCTCCAGGTCCAGCCCCACCACCGCTTCGCCGGGACCGGGCCGGAGCTGGGGGGAGCGGCCCCCGCCGGCGCAGCAGGTGAGCAGCCGCAGGTCGCCCGGGCGGCGCCGCTCCGACCCCGGCAGGCGCTCGAGCAGCTGGCCTGACTGCTGCAGATCCCCCACCCAGAGCAGGCGGCACAGCCCCCGTCCGTCCACCACAAGGGTGAGCGGCAGATCGAGGGCGTCGCCCTCGTCAGCCAGGCGCTGCAGGGTGAGCCGGTCGGCCACCGCATCGGCGGGATGGCGGCGGTGGCAGATCCGTTCCAATCGCCGCCGTTCGGCCGGCCGCAGCCCCGCCGTGCGCCCGGCCAGGACCCCTTGCCTCAAGGGCGGCGCACGATCAGGCAGCGCAGGCCCGCCGCCCGCGCCCCGGACTCGTCCTCGGGGCTGTCGCCCACATGCCAGGCCTGATCGGCCCTCAGCCCCAGGGCCTCAAGGGCGAGAAGAAAGGGGCGTGGCGAGGGTTTGGCGGCTCCGGCTCGGCTGGAGACCACCACCGGGCCGAAGTGCTCCGCCAGCCCCAGGCCGGCGAGCAGGCCGCCCAGCCGGCTGTCGAAATTGCTCACCACCGCCAGGCGGAGGCCGCCAGCGCGCCAGCGCGCCAGCATCGGCGGCACGTCGTCGTACACCCGCCAGAGGGCCGGATCCGCGAACGCCTCGAACAACTGACGGTGCAGCTCCACCGGGGCGGTGACGCCGGCCGTGGCCAGCAGCACCCGATCGATCAGCCGCCCCCACCAGCCGATCTCCGCCCGCCGCAGGTCCTCCTCCTCCAAGGTTGGGAAGGCCAGGGGTGGGGCGGCGGGGTAGAGGCGCGCAAAAGCCTGTCCGATCGCCGCTGCTTCGGCGGTGATGCCGTATCCGGCGGCGGCCTCGGCGTAGGTGACCCCCAGCGGCTGACGCAGGGTGATCAACGTGCCCATCGCGTCGAGGAGCAGGCCGCGCGGGCGGGGCCAGGCCGCCCCGGTCACGGAGCCGCCCCAGGAGCGCGGCTCCAGTCGGCGAGCCAGCCGGCGGCCACCCGCAGCTGCAGGGAGCGGCGCGGCAGGCGCATCAGGTAGGCGAGACGCCGCAGCTGATAGGCCGCAGGCCCGGCTAGATTGACGCCAAGGCCGCTGATGCTGGCCTCGCCGACCCCCAGGCTCATCATTTCCCCCAGCTCCTGGAACTGGAAGGGCTCCAGGGGCTCGCCGGCCAGGGAATGCAGCAGGTTGGTCGCCGCCACCGGCGCCTGCTGGAAGGCCACCTGGGCCGTGCTGGGCAGCGGTTCGTCATCCTCTGGACCGGGAAGGTTGGCCAGGTCGCCGACCACGAGCACGTCGTCATGGCCGCGCAGGCGCAGATCGCCGTGGCAGAGGAGGCGGCCGCGGCCGTCCCGGGGGGGCTCCGGCTCCAGCAACGGCGGACGGAACCGCAGCCCCGCTGTCCAGATCACCCCGCTCACCGGCACCACGTCCTCGGTGGCCTCCGGGCCGCTCGCCGCGTCCGCCGCCGAGCGGTTGACCAGCCGCAGCCGGTCGGGTTCCACCGCCGTCACCCGGGTGCGGGTGCGCAGGCGCACGTCCCGGCGCTGCAGGGCCAGCTGGGCCTGCTCGCGGCTGAAGGTGCGGTTGCGGGGCAGCAACTGCTCCCCCTGCTCGATCAGCTCCACCAGGGCACTCCCGCCCGCCAGGTCGGCCAGCTTGCAGGCCAGCTCGACCCCTGTGGGGCCCGCCCCCACGATCGCCAAGCGTTGCAGCGGCCTGCGTTCCCGTCGCAGCCGTCCGATCAGATCCTGGAGGCGTTCCACGTCCGCCAGGGTGCGGAAGCCCAGGCTGTGGTCCGCGACGCCCGGGATGCCGAAGCTGTCCACCTCGCCGCCGCAGGCCAGCACCAGCCGTCCCCAGGAGAGCCGGCGGCCGGCATGGGTGTGCAGGCTCCGCTCCCTCAGGTCGATGCGTTCGACCCGGTCCTGGAGCCAGGCCACGCCCCGGCCGGCCAGCAGGTCGTCGTAGCGGGGGGCGATCTCCCAGCTGCGCAGCTCGCCGCTCAGCAGCTCGTAGAGGAGCGGCAGGAAGACAAAGCGAGGACTGGGCTCGATCAGCAGGATCGGCGGGTGGTGCCGCTGCTCGGCCAGCGCCAAAGCGGTGTAGAGGCCGCCGAACCCCCCACCCACGATCACCACCGCGTTCGCGGTGTCCCCGGGGGGGGCGGGCGGTGCCGGGTCGGCCGTCGGTCGGACGGGAGGGGGGGGAGGTTGGCTCAGGGCTCGGTGGCGGCAAGGCGGGGCATGGGCCCGCTCTGACAGGAACCCTACCCAGGGGTTCCGGTGGCGGGCGATGATGGGTCGATGGTGACGCTTCCGACCACGACCCTCCCGAGCCCTCCGTCCAGCACCCCGGCGCCCGTCACCGCGGAGCTGCCCCGCAACCGCCACGGGGAGCCGGTGGATCTGGAGCAGGCCCGGGCGGAGCTCGGGCCGCTTGATGCCGAGGCCCGGTTGTTCTGGGCGTGGCAGACCTTCGGGGACGGGTTGGTTCTGACCACCAGCTTCGGCATCCAGTCCGCGGTGCTGCTGCACATGGCGTGCCGTCTGGGGGAGAAGATCCCCGGGCCGGGCCTGCCGGTGTTGTGGGTCGACACGGGCTATCTCCCCCCCGAGACCTATCACTACGCCGACCAGCTGCAGGAGCTGCTGCCGATCAACCTGAAGGTGGTGCAGTCCGAGCTCAGCCCGGCCCGCATGGAGGCCCGCCACGGGCAACTCTGGGAGACCGGCCGGGTGGAGGATCTGCAGCTCTACAACCTGATCCGCAAGGTGGAACCCCTCGACCGGGCCCTGGCGGATCTGAAGGTGTGCTGCTGGGCCAGCGGTGTGCGCGGCGGCCAGACCGAGCATCGCCGCGCCATGCACCTCCTCGATCCTGTGCGCGGCCGTTGGTCGCTGCGACCGTTGCTGGAGTGGAGCACCCGCGACATCTATTACTTCATGGAAAACAACGGATTGCCCCAGCACCCGCTGTTTGCCCAGGGCTACTCCACCGTGGGTGACTGGCACACCAGCGCCCCCGACCAGGGGGATGTCAACGGCCGCTCCACCCGCTTTGCCGGCCTCAAGGAGGAGTGCGGCATTCACCTGGGCGAGGGCATCTGAGGTGAACCCCGCCGCCGGCGGTGGGGAGGCTCCCGCCCGCTGGCTTCTGATCGGCAACAGCCGCTGGCATTGGGCCGCCCCCGCGCCGGATGGGTTGGAGTTGGAGCTGCGCCACACCGCCCCGCCCCCCGGCCCCCTCGGCTCCAGCGCCACCCACCTGCACGCCTGGGCGGCGGTGGGACCCGTGCCCGCCGGGGTGGGGCTGCCGCCACCGCTCCGCCTCCACCTGGCGGATGTGCCCCTGCGGGCGGCCCCCCCCTGGCTGGGGATCGATCGGGCGCTGGCGGGTTGGCAGGCCTGGCGGCACGTTGGAGGGGCGGTGCTGGTGGCTGACGCCGGGACCGTGCTGAGCCTGAGCCGCGTCGACCGCACCGGGGCCTTCGCCGGCGGCAGGTTGCTGGCCGGGGTTGCCCTGCAGTGGCGGGCGATGGCCACCGGCACGGCCGCGTTGCCCCTGCTTGAGGTGGACGGCCATCCCAGCGGGGGGGAGGTGGAGGCCTGGCCTGCCGCCACGGCCGCGGCGATGCGCAGCGGCGTGCTGCTGGGTCTGGCGGCGGCGGTGGCCGAGGCCCTGGAGGCGGCCATCGCTCTCGACCCGGGCTACCGACTGGTGCTGACCGGTGGGGACGGGGAGCTGCTGGAAGGCCCCCTGCGGCGGCGCCTGGCGACCGCGGGCCCCTCCACTCGGCTGGAGCACCGGCCGGCCCTGGCGCTGGAGGGCCTGGCGGCCCTGGCGCCGGATCAGCTCAGCCCGAGGTCGCTGAGGATCTGATCCGCCATGGTCTCCGCCTTGACCTTGGTGTAGATGCGCTCCAGCTTGCCTTCCGGGTCGATGACAAAGGTGTGGCGCATCATGCCCATGTATTCGCGACCCATGAACTTCTTGAGGCCGTAGCTTTCGTAGGCCGTTGCCACGGGGCAGGGCTCGGCGTCGGTGAGCAGGGTGAAGGGAAGCTCATACTTGCGGATGAACTTGCCGTGGCTGCCCGCGTCGTCCTTGCTGATGCCGAACACCCGGATGCCGGCGGTTTCGAAGGCGCTCCAGGTATCCCGGAAATTGCAGGCTTCCTTGGTGCAGCCCGGGGTGTCGTCCTTGGGATAGAAGTACAGAACCACCCGCTGACCCTTCAGCGCGGCCAGGCTGACGGTCTGGCCGTCCTGGTCGGGCAGGCTGAAGTCGGGGGCGGGGTCGCCGATCTGGAGCGCCATTCTGGTGGGTAACCGCGGTGGGACCCGAGCCTAGGGGGGCAGGCCAGGAGGTCGCCCTCCGCTGGCAGCGGCGATCGGGGCGCCCGTTCAGAGGGGTGGCTTGGTTCCCTTCGTGGGCGGATCCCGCCGCAATGGCTACATTACGGATGAAGTCCCCCAATCCATCCCGTGCTCAAGCGTCTGCTCGCCGGTCTCGCCGTAGGAACGGCCCTCTCCGCTGTGGCGCTGCCTGCGTCCGCCGCCGTCGACAACAATCTCCCCATCCGCTGGAACACCGGCGGCGCCGTGTGGTCCACCAGCCAGGATGAGGTCGACACCTTCCTGGAATCCGGCGACGTCACCGATCGCGGCCTCGAAGGGGGCCTGCACCGTTCCGGCTGGACCGCCGATGAGGTCCGCCAGGGCATGAACAAGACCTACGACGTCGATCTGGTGGGCGTGTCCCGCTTCCTGTATTCCGACGCCGGCGTCAAATTCCTGAAGAACGCCACCAAAAGTTACTTCCCCTACTGGAGCATGAACACCTACGCGGTTCAAGCTCTGCGCTCGGCGATCATCAAGGATGCCGCCGACGGTTCGATCTCCTCGGCGGGCATCATGCGCGCCCTCCCCACCGACTTCCGTCTGGCTGATTTCTGCAATACCTACACAGGTGCGCAGAATATCTGTGCTGAAGGCCGTTGCCAGGAGGGAACCGCCCAGTGCACCTCCCTGCTGTCGTGGTACGTGTTCCTGCCTGCCTGCATCCAGGCCAACCAGATGGCTGACCCCGTGGCCGAGGTGAAGACCGCCCCTCCCGCCGCCGGTGCGGTTCGCGGTCTCTGGTGAGACGGGGAAGCCCCGTTCCCGTTCACCGATTCCCCCCATCCCTCGCCCCGGCTTGCGCCGGGGCTTTTTTGTCGCGGCGCGGGCCTGCGGGCGCTTTCTCGGCATGGCGTTCCGCCTTGAGCAGGGTGTGCCCCAGGGGCTGGGGGAGCACCGCGCCCCGGTGGCGCTGGAAGAGTCCCGTCAGGGCCTCCAGGGCGGGGGGCTCGAGATGGGCCTCCAGCCGACGGCGGTAGTCGGCCCCCGCCCCGAGCCAGCGCTGGATCAGGGCCTCCCCGAGCGGCAATTCGAGGTCTTCGCTCCAGCTTTCGACCTCCACCCGCCAGCCCAGCCCCTGCAGCCCCTGCCGCACCCGCTCGGCCAACTCCGCCTCCGCCGCCAGGGCGTCGCTCTCCGGCAGGAGCGAGGGGGCGAGGGCCTCCCGCTCCGCCCCCCTGCCCTGGCGTTCCAGCCAGGTGCCGAGACTGCCGGCCGGTCCGAGCAACGGTCGGCTGAACAGCAGACGGGCCCGGGCATGGGGTGCCGCCAGGGCCGTGAGCTGGAGCAGCCAGGCCTGCAGCCCGTCGGGCGCCAGGCCGCGGAAGGGCTGCCGGCCCGCGAACCACTCGAAGCGGTGCCCGGGTTCCAGCTGGGCCGCCAGCTGCTGCGGCCGCTCCGGCGCCACGGCCAGCAGCCGTGGCCGCCGCAGTTGATCCAGCACCTGCAGCTGAGCCTCCAGCCGTTCGCGCAGCCCGTCTTCGGCGAGGCTCAACACCACCTCCCCCTCGCTGGCGGCCTGCAGCGGATCGAGGGCCCAAAGCAAGGAGCGGGCCTCCAGCACCAGCACCCGCTCCAGGCGGCCGATGGGGGCGCTCTGCCAGAGGCGTCCCCGCAGGCGGTCGAGCCTTTCCCCCTCCGCCACCGCCTGGCGTCGCAGCCAGCGCTCCAGCTGCGGATCCTCGGGGCAGCTGCTGAGCAGCTCGGGCTGGTCGAGGCTCGATTCGGCGGTGGCCGCCAGCTGGGCCGCGCGCCGCTGCTGGAGCCGGTGCCGCACCTGACCCTCCCAGCCCAGGCTGCCCGGCTGCCAGAACACCTCCCCCTGCAGGGAATCCGGCAGGTATTGCTGGGCCACCCAGTGGTCGCGGAAGGCGTGGGGATAGCGATAGCCCACCCCATCGCCGAACGCGCCGCCGTCGCGGCTGGCGTCGCGCAGGGGGCCGGGGACCCGCTGCCGGGCGGTGTCGCGCACCGCGCGCACGGCATCGAAGAAGCCCAGGGTGCTGTTACTCTTCTCGGCGTTCGCCAGGTAGAGGGTGGCCTGGGCCAGGGGATAGAGGCCCTCCGGCAGGCCCACCTGCTCGAAGGCCGCCGCGCAGGCCTGCACCACCACGATCGCCTGCGGGTCCGCCAGCCCGATGTCCTCGCCGGCGGCGATCAGCAGCCTCCGGAACAGGAAGCGGGGATTTTCGCCGGCCTCCACCATGCGGGCCAGCCAGAAGAGGGCGGCGTCGGGATCGGAGCCCCGGATCGACTTGATGAAGGCGCTGATCGTGTCGTAGTGGGCGTCGCCCTGCTTGTCGTAGAGCACCGCCCGCTGCTGGATCGACTCCTCGGCGATCGCCAGGTCGATCACGATGCGCCCCTCCCGCTCCGGCGGCGTGGTCTCCACCGCCAGCTCCAGGGCGTTGAGCAGGCTGCGGGCATCGCCACCCGCCACCTGGAGCAGGTGCTCCTCGGCGTCCGGGGTCACGCTCACCTCCCGCTCGCCGTAGCCCCGCTCCGGATCGCGGAGGGCCCGGCGCAGCAGCTGGCGGAGGTCCTCCGCTTCGAGGGGCTGCAGGCGAAACAGGCGCGAGCGGCTGACCAGCGCCTTGTTCACCTCGAAGTAGGGGTTCTCGGTGGTGGCGCCGATCAGGGTGACGGTGCCGTTCTCCACCCAGGGCAGCAGGGCGTCCTGCTGGGCGGAGTTGAAGCGGTGCACCTCGTCGATGAACAGGATCGTGCGCAGTCCGTGGCGCTCCAGCCGCTGCCGGGCCGCCTCCACCTCCGCGCGCAGATCCTTGACCCCGGCCAGCACGGCGTTGAGGCTGGCGAAGTGGGCGCGGGTGGTGTTGGCGATGATCCGCGCCAGGGTGGTCTTGCCGGTGCCGGGGGGGCCGTGCAGGATCAGGTTTCCGACCCGGTCGGCGGCGATGGCGCGGCGCAGCAGGCGGCCCGGGCCCAGGATCGCGTCCTGCCCCGCGAACTCCTCCAGGGTGCGCGGCCGCATGCGGTCGGCCAGGGGCGCGATGCGGCTGAGGGTTTCCTCCCGGTGGTGACTGAACAGGTCGCTCAAGGGAGGGACGGGGGCGGCGCGAATGCCCGAGCTGGGTTCAGCCTGGCGCGCCCGGCTGCGCTCCGCCGCTTTCGGCAGGCGGGAGGTGGAAGCGGCTGCCGAAGCGCAGCAGATCAAAGCCGCTGAGGATGAAGCTGATGCCCACCAGCAGCCCGATCACCGAGAGGAGGCCGGCGGGGCTCATGGTGAGGATCAGCAGGCCCAGGACCACGGTGATCACCCCGTTCGCCAGGCCCCAGAGCCAGCCGTGCACCCGCCGGTGGGCGAGGGCGAGGGCGGTGGAAACCAGGCCCTCGGCCAGGAAGACGATGCCGATGGCGGTGGCCAGGGCCTTGATCTGCAGCGCCGCCGGCGCCAGCCCCGATTTGAACTGGAGCAACATCCACACGCCGGTGACGAGGAAGAGGGTGGCGATCACCAGGCGCCAGAAGGCATGCCAGCGGCTGAGGGAGGAGGCGCGGCGAAGGTTGTCGATCCAGCCGAGGATGCCTCCCAGCAGGAAGGCCACGGCCACCATCACCGTGACCCAGGCGGAGGCGAGCACCGGGAAGCTCAGGGCGAGGACGCCCAGCACGATCAGCAGCACCCCCTCGGTCTGGGTGAGGCCGCGCAGGCGACCCATTTCCAGGGCCCGGCGATCGAGGGAGCCGGGACTGGGGCCCTGGGGGGCGTCGCTCGGATCGGGGTCGTTGAAGGTGCTGCCGGAGGGCATTGAACGGGGGCTCGCTTCTCTCACCGTAAGGAGTCGCCCAGCCCCAGGGCGGTGCGTGTGCCATAAGATACCCGCAAACGGCCCCACCCGTGCCTGTGCCGGCCTTGTGGCGCGATCTCCGAGAAGTGGCTGGGCACGTGATGGGCAAGGCAAGGGGATGGATCCTGACGGGGCTGCCCTTGGTGCTGCTGTCGGGGTGCCAGTCCCCCATGGCCGCACCGCCATCGCGCCTGCTTCCGGTGCGCAGCGAGCCGGCGGCCGCGGCCCTGTTCACCGAGAACGTGGACACGGTGAGCACCCTCGAAGCCCTGGAGGAGGTGCAGCTGGCGGCGCAGGCGGGGGGCCGCATTGAGCAGCTGCGGGTGCGCCAGGGCGATGTGGTGCGAGCCGGCCAGCTGCTGTTGGTGCTCGACCAGACCCAGATCCGGGCCGATGTGGCGCGCCTGGCGGCCCAGATGGAGTCCGACAAGCTCAACTATCTGCGCTTTGATTTCCTGGTGCGCAAAGGGGCGGCGAGTGCGCTGCAGCGGGATGACTTCCGTCAGAAATACATCGCTTCCCGCCAGCAGCTGATCGCCCGCCAGGCCGATCTGGCGTTCCGGGATCTCACCGCGCCGATCGGCGGCATCATCGGGGATGTGCAGGTGAAGGCGGGGGATGTGATCCAGGCCGGAGCCCCCTTCACCCGCATTATTCGCAATGATCGGCTGCTGGCCCGGGTGGATGTGCCGGCGGTGTACAGCGCGCGGCTGCGCCCCGGCCTGCCGGTGATCCTGCTCGATCCCGCCAGCGGCCGGCCGATCGCCCGTGCGCCGATCCGCTCCCTGGATCCCGCGGTGGTTGCCGGCACCCAGTCGCT
>JBIIND010000315.1:0-2917 GCA_044337665.1 Cyanobium sp. | reverse complement strand
GGATCGCGGCCGGCAGCATCCAGGCCCACGGGGATCCCGCCAGCACCGCGAAGCTGGCGTAGCGGATCAGGTCGCCCAGGTAGTTCACATGGCGCAGCCGCCGCCAGCTGCCGTCCTCCACCAGGGTGGCCCCCAGGGCCTTGGCCGTGGTTTTCTGCACGTCGGCGCTGGTATTGATCAAGGAGCCGAACGTGAACATCACCACCGCCAGGGCCATGGTGATCGGGGCCAGAGGAGCGGGGTTGGCCATCGCCAGCCAGCCCGGCAGGGCGAAGAACACCCCCACGTAGAGCACCATCACCACCAGCAGGCCCGGGCCGATCGGATCGCGGAAGATCTGCTCGCGCCGCGCCGGCAGGAGCCACTGCTCCACCAGCCACCAGACGCAGTAGCTGATGTGCAGGGCCAGGTAGAGCACCACCCGCTCGCTCCGCAGGCCGAGCACCACGGCCGGGATCGCCAGGGCGAAGATCGTGGTCACCTTGGCGATGTTGATCGCCTGGAGCTGGGTCATCGTCCGATCGGCGGGGTTTGTGGTGGCTCGTTCATCAGTAGCCCGACGACCCCTGCGGTGGCCGGGCGGCGGGCGTCTGGCGCAGGAACAGGCTGACAGGGATGGGCCGCGACTGGCGGTAGCCGAGGGGCAGCCACAGGTCGCCGCCGGCGGCGGCGTAATGGATTTCCCAGTGGTACAGGCCCCGGTAGGCGGCGGGATCGTCCCGCAGCAGGGCGGCGTACTCGAGCACGCCGCGGCCGTAGTTGTCGCTGTTGTTGTAGCCCCACAGGCCGCGGCGGATGTCCTTCAGGCCGCCGCGGCGCACCAGGTAGCGGGCCGCGGCGTGGATGGCGGTGCGGGGATCGCGGATGTCGCCGCCGCGGCCGATGCCCGGCTCGGCCCAGGTGGAGGGCAGGAACTGCATCGGGCCGTGGGCATCGGCGACGGAGACCCCGTCGATGCGACCCATGCCGCTCTCCACCAGGTTGACGGCCGCCAGCACCTGCCAGGGGATGCCGGTGGCGGCGGCCGCTTCGCGGTAGTAGCGCAGCAGGTGTTCAGCCGGTTCCGGCCGGATGATCCGCCAGGCGGGCACGCGGGCCGGCCGGGGCGGACGGTGCATGGCGAGGAAGGCGCGCCGGGCCCGCAGGTGCCGATCAAAGACCGCCCGCCACCGCTCCGGCAGCTGGAGGCGCACCTGCTCCGCCAGGGGGGCGCGGTGGGCGAGCACCCGGTAGATCACCTGCTGCTGGTGGCCCAGGGCCGGCAGCTCCGCCTCCGGGGTGGCGGGGTCGCGCAGGGCCTGCTCGACCCGGGCCAGCAGCGCCGCCAGGGCGGCGGGTTCGGCGGGCAGCAGCGGGTAGTGGCGGCCGTCGGCGGCCCGGGGGAGGGAGGCCTCGCTGGGGAGCGCCACGGTCGGTGGGGGCGAGCCGCTGGCGACGGCGGCGCCCGTGGCCTGGGTGCCGGCCCCATCGCCCGGTGGAAGGGGCAGCACCGCGCCGCAACCCATAAGCAGGGCCACCAGGCCGAGTCCGAGCAGGGATGGCCGGCGGGCGTCCATCAGGGCCGAGGCGTGTGTGGCGGGGGGAGTGCGCCGTCCTCAGGCCAGGCAGCAAGCCCGGCGAAGCGTGGGCGCAGCAGGGCGAGCAGACCGCCGCTGTGCTGGCCAAGCTCCTGCTCGGCGGCCCACTCCGTGGCCTCCACCTCCTCGCTGGGCAGGGCCAGGGCCTCGACGAGCCGGCGGTAGGCCTGCTTCTCCTGCGGGTTGATCGCCTCGACGTCGCCGGGAGCGCGGCCGATGCGCACCATCATGTAGGCGAGCTTGAGGGCCAGCTGCCGATCCTCGGGGCTGGTGAGCCCCCGGGGGAGGGAGTCGAGCAGCTCCAGGGAAGCGGCCCGGGAGGCGATGGATTGCACCGCCTCGGCCGTGGGACCCGCCCCGTCGGGGGGGGAGAGGTAGCGGGCCACCAGCCGGGCGAGCAGTTGCTGCTCCTCGTCGCTGAAATCGCCGTCGCACCAGGCCACGGCGCAGACAATGCGCAGCAGGTCGAGTTCGGTGGCCCCGGCCCCATGGGCGGGCCCCAGGTCCTCCGGGAGGGGGGCGTGGGGATCGGTCATCGCCGGAGGCTCAGAGGTGAGAGCCATTCTGTGACCACGGAGCCAGGCTCCTGGCTGGCCTAGGCGCGGCGCAGGGCCTCAAGGGCACCCTGGTGGTGAAGGTCGGCCAGGTCGTCGTAGCCGCCGATCGGCTCCCCGTCGATGAAGATCTGGGGAAAGCTGGTGCGGCCGCTACGCGCAGCGACCTCCTGCCGCTGCTCGGGGCTCTCAACGCTCTCCAGCCGATGGGGGATGCCGAGGGTGCGCAGCATGCGCAGCGCCCGGGCCGAGAACGGACGGCGATCTCCAGGCGCGGTTCCGAGGCGGTGGCGCTGGCGATTGCGCTGACGGGGGCAGTGGCGTCGGCAGCGGCGGGCGCCGCGCTGGGGATGGAGCCCTCCAGCAGACCCACCAGCAGATCCGCGCCGCTCTTCACGAGCGTTCCGGGTTCCAGGTGTCCGCCCCACACCTGGCAATCGCCGTCGGAGAGGCTCAGGTGGAGGTGCACGCCCCCCGGGGCGATGGTGCCCTGCAGGGTGATGATCTCCAGGTCGCCCTCCAGCACGCTGGGGCCGCTCTGGCCGGGGCACTGGAAGGCCGCCCGGGAGAGGTTGCCGACGACCCCGAGCACGAAGCCGGCGCTGCCCTGCTCAGCGGCCAGTTGCTCCAGGCTTACGCGCAGATCGCTGCCGGCGGCGAGGTGGATCGGCACAACGCGCATGACCGGCTCCCTCCGGATCGGGCCCCACCCTACGGGGCGACATCCCTTCGCCTGGGCGACGCCCCATCACCTGGGCGGCAGGCGGTCGCAGTCGGGCCTCAACC
>JBIIND010000316.1:0-2917 GCA_044337665.1 Cyanobium sp. | reverse complement strand
CCGCCTGCGCCAGTGTCACGAGCCGATCGCCCGCGTCATCCCAGAGGATGTAGGCGAAGCAACCTGGGATGTCTGACAAGCGCAGCCGCCGGCTTGCGGTGAGCAGGTGGGCATTGCGCTGGTGGCAGGCGCGCAGCCGGTAGTTGGGGATGCGTTCGCAGAGGTGGTGGATGCTGTGGAAGCCGATGTCGGCGGAGAACCAATGCAGGATTTCGGGTAACTCCAGGTTGCTGCTGCCCTCCACGGCGCCGCGCAGGTAGCTCCAGTCGTCGCTGCCGTGCGCGTAGCTGCCTTCGAAGTTGTGCTGCACGAAGAACACGCAGATGAAGATCGCCGCCGAGAAGCTCATCACCACCGCGTAGCAGCTCCAGAACAGGCCGGCCCCCAGCCACTGGGCCATCAGCAACCAGCTGGCGATCACCAGCGCGTTATTGGCCACCAGATCGGCCAGTTCGCCGGCGGTGTACCAATGGCTGGAGCGATGGTTGCGCACCAGGGCGGGCAGCTCGACCAGGGCCCGCCCGCCGCGTTCCGCCACGGCGACGGCCAGGGCGCGGCTGGTTTTGATGACAAATTCGCCAGCGCCGAGCAACAGCTGCAGTCGCGGCTTGATCACCAGGTAGAAGAAGCCCCCGGGGATGAGCATCAGGGGCTGGCGCAGAAAGGCGTAGAACCAGCGCTGCCTGGCCGTGAACTCGCGGTACCGGGCCTGGGTGACGAGGGCGGAGGGGCCCCGGTAGCGGTCCCAGTTGCCGTTGTGTTTGTGGTGAAAGGCGTGGCCACGGGCCCAGGGGTGTTGGGGGAGGGCGTTGAGCACCCCCAGCAGGAAGCCGGCCACCCGGTTCAGCCAGCGGTGGCGGAACAGGGACTCATGTCCGCAGTCGTGCATCAAGGAGAAGGTGCGCGCTGAGAACAGCACCAGCAGGGCGAGCACCGGCAGCAGGGCCAGGGCCAGCGCCACGGGACGGGGGAAGGGAAGCCACGCCAGGGCGGCGGGGGTGTGGGCCACCCAACCGATCAGGGCCCAGAGCAGGGCCACCGGCCCGAGGGTGTTGAGCAACTGCCAGGCCGCCCGGACATCGCTGGGGGTGCGGAAGGGGGCGAGATCGAAATCCGTGCGGCGCAGGGGGCGAGCGCTGGGAAGAACGGACGGCGGGGCGGGGCTTGGGGGGGTCAGGGGGCAGGGCCGGCGCCGCAAGGCCCTGACCGGGAGAGGCCCACCACCCTAGTGGGGTTGTCGCTTCGCTGTTCGGCGCCTCAGGCGACGGGCCTGGCGCCAGGCCGCGAAGGCCCCGAGCCTCGGCACCGGCGTGTACTCGCGCAATTCGCCATTCAGGCCGTCGGTGATCAGGGTGAAGCCGCTGAGGCTCAGGCTGGGGGAGCTGGCCCCGTCGGTGGTGTAGATGTTCGCCACCCCCGGGGCAAAGGGGAAACCGGACAGCTCCGCGATCAGCAGTTGCTGGCGTGTTGGCTGGACCGCCAGCCCAGTGGGGACGGGCTCGACCGCTGACGGCCACGGGGGGGCGGACAAGGGGGGAAGGGGAACGCACCGAGAATGGCGAAGGAGCCGTTGTGGGGATCGGGGTTGGGATCGAGCGTCAGCAGGGAGTTGCCGCCGGCATCGGTGGCGTAAAGCCGGTTCCCAAACAGCTCCAGGGCATACGGGTTGCTGTTGAACCCTTTACTGTCGGGGTTGTTGGCCAGTTCGAAGGCGGCCAGGTTGCTGCGGGCCTGGAGCGTGCCGGAGCTGAGGTTGACGCTCACCACCTGCCCGAACAGGGGGCTGCCGAGGTTGGCGACGTTGGCCTGGCCGGGATCCCCCCCCAGCCCGAACACCCCCAGCAGGCCGGTGGGTCCGCCCACGGCCAGGTCGGCGATGCCGGTGCCTTCGCGGCCATCCGCCTTCGCCAGGGAAGGCAGGTTGTTCAGCAGGCGGGTGTAGGTCTGGGAGCCCCGATCCCAGGCCCCGATCGCGCCGCTGAGGCCGGAGCAGATCTCCGGCCGGAACCGGCCAGGATCCAGTTGCTGCCGTCGGGAAGGCGCGCGCCCCCCGCTCCCGCTTCGCTCACCAGCAGCCGGTTTCCGGTCAGGGTGATGCCGCGGGGATTCAGCAGCCCGTTGGTCAGCACCCGCTGGCGATAGGCGGGGGCGGCCAGCGCCGCCAGGGGGCATGCCACAGAAAGACGCTGAGGGCGCGGCCAGTGCGGTCGGCATTGTTGAGCCGAACGACGCAGCATGAAAAAAAATATTTGGCAGTCTTGCCAGGAAGGAATCCATGGATACTGACATGGGCGAATCTTTAGGGTCAAGCCAAGGCAAGGCCCTTCGATCTCCCGGTCGGTGCGCATGGGGTGATCGGAATCACGCTGCCCATGGATCCGGATCACCGTCACGCGGGTGCAGTCCAAATAATTTGCGGAAGGTGATCCTGCAGCTGCTGTCTTGATTGCCGATGACCAACCGCAACTTTTCGTCATGTCTGACGTCAATCTGAGCGCAGCCTTCCCGGTCAGCGCCAGTAACCTGGCCCTGATGCAAGCCAATCTGAAACGTCGCCAGGAGTTCTTCCAGAGGCCGGAATCGATTTATGCCTGGTGGCGACGCTGCGGCGTCAGGGTCCTGATCGTCACCGATGGGGACCTTGATTTTGGAGAGGGCGATTTCGGGCTGTCCACATTTGTGAGAGTGCTCAAGAATGAGGCGCCGAGTCGAATTGGCTTTGAGATCACATTGGCCCATATCCGCAATGTCACCGATGCGCGCATGCTGGTCGGCGAGCCGGGTATTGCCAATCGGATCAAGTCGTTTCGATTTGATAATGCTGCTCATTTCAAGCCGGGGATGTACGACCAGATCTGGCTGTTTGGCATCGAAACAAGCTATGCCGACATGCCCGGGCGTGGCATCACATTGGCCA
>JBIIND010000314.1:0-2927 GCA_044337665.1 Cyanobium sp. | reverse complement strand
GGGGCCGATCCACAGATTCACTGGCGATCCCTGTGCCCGATCAGCTCCGCCCTCGACGTGGTCGGTGACAACTGGACGATCCTCATCATTCGAGACCTGATCATCCATGGAAGCCGCACCTACTCGGAGTTCCTGGAATCACCGGAGAAGATCTCCACCAACATCCTCGCCGACCGTCTCAGATTGCTGACCAGCCTCAAGCTGATCGAACGGATCGAACCGGAGGCTGCCGCTCACAACAACGCCTTCCGGCTCACCGAGAGCGGCGCAGCGCTTCAGCCCGTCCTCGAGGGCCTCGGCAGATGGTCGCATAGCCATCTCAAGGCTTTTCATGCCGGCATCCTCAAGATGCCCTGAAGCTCACGCGTCGCTGCCGTGCCAAGGCCTGATCGGCATCACTCGAGAGGCACTCTGCCAAGGATGAAATTAGCCAAATCCCCGACTGTAGGCACATAAGCATGGAAGAAATCATTGATCTCGATGCCAAATTTTTCGGAAAGCTCAGAAAAAAGAAGGATCATACTTCCCTCATCGGCCTTGAGGTCTTTGGTGAAGCGTAACTCGTCGGGATTGTCAAAGGGGCTATGGATGCAATCAAACTGGTGATTGATGATGGCGTAAAAGTCTGAGCGAACCTCGGATTCTGTTGCCATGATGCCTGTTGATTTGCTGCCTCTTCAATGTATGTCTGCCGAGGTTGTTGCTGCTGCCATGTTGCCTTTTCTTGACACTGTCAGCACCTCCCCAGTCTCGGTCTTTGCAGCGATAGCGCTCCACGGATCGGGCGCCTCCAGCCGCCACAGGTGTTCGTGGAAGCTCCGGGCCTGCTTGGATTTGGCGTGCACCAGCAAGCCTGGGCAGCCTGCGAGCTGGTGGCGGACCGCCAGCAGTTCCGGCGGGTTGCAGCGGCTCATGCCAGGCGGCTGTTGATCCGCTGCCATTCCTGCTGGTCGTCGGCATCCAGCAGGACATGCTGCCGATCGGCCAGCGACCGCTGTGCGGCAAGGCGCCCCCAGGAGATGGCCTGATGGCCATCTCCTGTCGCAGCTCAGAGGGTGTGTTTCGCTCGGCCTCCAGCTCATCGACTCACTTGAGGCGCTGCAGGATCGCCACGTCACCTCCTCTTCCAGCAGGGCTTTCTCCTCCTCCCCATAGGGAGGCTCAATCCAGGTGCGGCGCAGCGTGGATTCGAGCAGGAGGACCGGATCTTCTTCTGGTTTGCAGAACGTAGCTTCCGGTGCGATGGGCTGGCCGGGCTCGTGCGAATCACGGCGAGTCCATGCGTGGCGCACGATCAGCGCAGCAGCACGGCGGCGATGTCCCGCTGCTGGAGCAGCGCCACGGCCTGTCGGTCGAAGGACAGGAAGGTGTCGCCACCCAGCCATTGCCCCTGATGGGCGATGACGGCATCGGCGAAATCACCACCAGCCTCCAGTTGCAACAGCCCCGCTTCGACGGCGGCGCGATCGAGACTGACGTTGCCGGCCACCATGAGGGCCCGGATGGTGGCGCTGATCTCAGCAACCGGGAAGGCGTACACGCGACGCAGGACCCAGACGAATTCACAGAGAGCCGGCACCGCCACGGCGATCTGTTCGGCAGCGCGCAGCGCAGCGATGGCGGCCTGCGACTGGGCGGGATCATCGGCCACCACGGCCCTGACCAGCACGTTCGTGTCGGCCGTGATCCTCATGGCTCCCCAGCCCAACCGGCAGCGGCTGCCTCCTGGATCTCATCAAGGCTGGCCACCTTGGCGGTGCGGCCCGCCAGCCGGCCGATGAAGGCCTCAATGCTGCCGGAAGGCTGGGCAGCGCACACTTCGATCCGGCCGCCGGGAAGGGTGCTCACCTCGATCTGCTGACCAGGTTGCACGCCAAGATGGCGCAGCAGCTCACGGCGGAGGGTCACCTGGCCCTTGGCGGTGATGGTGAGGGTGGCCATGACGCAGGCTGCCGCATCGATCAAATGGTAAGGCGTTTCGCCCTTACCTGGTCGGCACCGCCCTCGACGGGCGAGAAGCGCGACCTGCGGCTGACGCCAGGGTCTGCGAGTTCGTTCTGGAGAGCGCCCTAGCCAGCGGGGCCGAAACCCTCGCTGCTCGCCAGAGCTTCCAGCTGGATAAGGAGCGGTGGGAGACGTTCGTGGCGGCCCTGGATGCTCCACCCCAGCTGGTGCTGGAGCAGCCCCTGGCATCTGGGGCTCGATGGCTGGTCTTGCCTGCCCCGTGAGGCCCCCCCCGGGCCGACAGTGGGGCTGGCCAGCAGCAAGTAGCTTGACGCCCACCAGCATCCCGATCGGGTTGTTGGGGGGTGAGCAGCCCCCCGAAACCCCGGCAGGTAGATCCAGCCCATCCACACCCTCGTCAACACCTGGATGGCCAGGGCCGTAAAGCCCAACGGCTCGAAGGTCTCCTCGAAGCTGCGTATCGCCGCCCCACCCTTCACCCGTAGGGCTCTGGGCCGCATCCCCAGGCCCAGCTCCAGATGCCCGCCGCTCGACACCGTCGCGGCCAGGGCATGCACGATCACCAGCAGCGTGAACACGGACATGGCAGCACCCGCCAGCTGCTCCCACGATGGGAGCAATCCAGAGGCGCCGCTGTGATGCCAGGCCTGCCTGACCAGGTCGGCGCGGTTCTCGCCTTCTGGTTTGTCGAAACCCGGCCGCGCCAGTGGTTTGCCAAGGACGCGGCCTTCGACTGGCTGGTGCTGGATCGCTTCCTCGGGCTCACCCGGCAGGCCCTCGCCGATGAGCTCGACCGTTGCAGCACGGAGCCGACCGGGGTTCTCGCCATGGTGCTTCTGCTCGACCAGTTCCCCCGCCAGATCTGCGCGACACCGCCCTGGCCTTCGCGGGCGATCCCCAGGCCCTGGCGCTGAGCCTGCGGGCAGTGGAGAAGGGCTGGTTGGAAGAGGAGCCCGAGCAGG